>VYDD01000492.1 GCA_009843625.1 Gammaproteobacteria bacterium
GTAGTCGAGGTCGCCGGCCGTCGTAGAGATCTCGCCCGCGACCAGGGCGAAGTTGGTCGAGACCAGGGTTTCGCACGCCACCCGGGCCTGCGGATCCCGCGCCAGGATGTGGTCGAGGATGGCGTCGGAGATCTGGTCGGCGAGCTTGTCCGGGTGCCCTCCGGTGACCGACTCGGAGGTGAAGAGCTTCGTGCTCACCGGCCGGCCCAGTGCTCCACCTGCTGGGTCCGGCCGCGGCGCAGGATCTTGCTCAGGCGATCGGCCACCTGGTCGAGCGCGGTCGCGAAATCACGCGCCTCCCCGCGGGCGACGACCGGCTCATGTCCGTTGAGGGAGAGAAAGGCTTCCACGCGGTGAACGTGGCGCTCAACCCGGAACACGACCTCGGCGGAGGTCAGGCGCGGGTCGAAACGGACCAGCTTGCCGATCTTCCGGTCGGCCCGTTTGATCACGTATTCGGGCACGTCGCAGCCGCGAGCGACCGTGTTCACTTTCATATCTCTTCCAACCCTGGTTCCAGTGGGTTTGATTTCGGCCCCGTCGAAGGTAGAAAGGACGGGGGCACAGGTCTACGGGCCACGCCGGTCAGCGCTCATCGACGACCGTGCGCGCCTTCATCACCGCGTCCAGCACGCCGTTGACGAAGCGGTCCGAATGCTCGCTTCCGTAGCGCTGCGCCAGCCGGATCCCTTCCTGGATCGCGACTGCGGGCGGCACCCCGTCCAGGAAGAGCATCTCGGTCACCGAAAGGAACAGAATGCAGCGGTCCACGCGGGCGAGCCGTTCGATCCGCCAGTTGTCCAGCGCCTCGCTGACCGCCGCGCGCACCTCTTCCTCGTGCCGGGCGAAGCCGCGCACCACCCGCGCCAGATGAGCCTGGCAGGCGGGCGCCACCCGCCGGTTGGCCAGCGTGGTCTCCAGAGCATCCAGGACCGATTCGCCTTCCGCCGCCTCCCAGCGGTAAAGCACCTGGAGCGCCCATGCCCGCGCGCGGGTGCGGTTGCGGCGGGGTCGCTCGTCGAAGGCCATGCCCCTTCAGGCGAGCCCGTCGAACAGCATCGCCATCTCGACTGCGGCCGACGCGACCTCTCCACCTTTGTCCATTTCCTTCGGATCGGCGCGGCGCTCGGCCTGCGCGCGGGTGTCGGTGGTCAGCACGCCGAACACGACGGGGACCGGCGACGAGCGCGCGACCTCGCCCAGCCCGTACGCCGCCTCGCCCGCCACGTAGTCGAAGTGCGGAGTCTCGCCGCGGATGACGCACCCGAGCGCGATGATGCCGT
The DNA here is from genome assembly GCA_009843625.1 of Gammaproteobacteria bacterium. Taxonomy (GTDB): domain Bacteria; phylum Gemmatimonadota; class Gemmatimonadetes; order Longimicrobiales; family Gaopeijiaceae; genus BD2-11. Next base: position 1,284 of record VYDD01000492.1, read on the forward strand.
GATGGCCGGCACGCGTCGCCAGGCGCGCCGCGGTCTGCGGAAGCTCCCAGGCTCCCGGGACCCGGTAGACGTCGATGTCCCCGGTCGCAACACCGTGCTCGGCCAGGCGAGCCAGGGCCCCGGAGAGCAGGCTGTCGGTGATCTCCGGGTTGAAGCGGGCCGCCACGACGGCGAAGCGCTTTCCCGATCCGTCGAGCGATGCGCTGAAGGTGTTTGAGCCGGTCATCCGGGCTGGCAGTCCACGGGCTGCTATATGAGGTGGCCGAGCTTGGCGCGCTTGGTGTCGAGATAGCGCTCGTTGAAATCCGAAGGCTCGATCTCGAGCGGCACCCGTCCGGTCACGTGCAGGCCGTATCCCTCCAGGCCGACGATCTTGCGCGGATTGTTGGTGAGAAGGCGGATCGAGCTGAGGCCAAGATCGAGCAGGATCTGAGCCCCGATGCCGTAGTCGCGCAGATCGGGCTCGAAGCCGAGGGTGCGATTGGCCTCGACCGTATCCTGCCCGCCGTCCTGGAGCTGATAGGCCTTCAGCTTGTTGTGCAGGCCGATCCCCCTGCCCTCCTGCTTAAGATAGACGATGGCGCCGCGGCCCTCCTCCTGCACCTGGCGCATCGCGGCGCGCAACTGCTGACCGCAGTCGCAGCGGATGGAGCCGAAGACGTCCCCGGTCAGGCATTCCGAGTGCATGCGCACCAGCACGTCCGCCCGCCCGTCGATTTCGCCCTTCACCAGGGCCACGTGCTCGCGATCGTCGAGCGGGCTGCGGAAGCCGATCACGTCGAAGGAGCCGACGCCGGTGGGGAGCCGGGCGGTGGCCACCCGCTCCACCAGCCGCTCCTTGGCGAGGCGATAGGCGACCAGTTCGGCCACCGTGATGAAGAGCAGGTCGTGCTCCCGGGCGAACTGTTCCAGCTGGGGACGGCGCGCCATGGTGCCGTCCTGGCTGAGGATCTCGCAGATGACGCCCGCGGGCTCGAATCCGGCAAGGCGGGCCAGATCCACGGAGGCCTCCGTCTGGCCCACGCGCCGCAGCACGCCGCCGGGGACGGCGCGCAGCGGAAAGACGTGGCCGGGGCGGCGCAGGTCGCCCGGGCGGCTCGCGGGATCGATCAGCACTTCGATGGTTTTGGCGCGGTCGAAGGCGCTGATGCCGGTGGTGACCCCGTACTTGCGGTGCGCGTCCACCGAAACCGTGAAGGCGGTGCCCTGCGGGTCGGTGTTGTCCTCGGTCATGGGCGGAAGACCGAGTTCGCCGGCCCGCTCGCGCGTCAGGGCCACGCAGATGAGGCCGCGCGCGTGCTTGGTCATGAAGTTGACGACTTCGGGCGTGGCGGCGGCGGCCGCGCACACGAGGTCGCCCTCGTTCTCCCGGTCCTCGTCGTCGGCGACGATGACCATCCTGCCATCGCGAATGGCGCGGATGGCAGCTTCCACGCGGGAGTGCGGCACGGGGCTCAGCCTTGCGGAGAATCCGGGGTGTGAACTGACAGGAGCTTACCCACGTACTTCCCGATCAGGTCCCCCTCGACGTTGACCGGGGCTCCGGGGGCCAGGGCGGCCAGGTTGGTGTGCTCCCAGGTGAAGGGCACGATCGCGATCCGCACCAGGTCGGGACCAGGCAGCTCGCTGACCGTCAGGCTCACCCCGTTGAGAGTGATGGAGCCGTGCAGGATGGTGGCGCGGGCCACCTCGCGGGGGATGCGGAAGGTGAGGAGGCGAGCGCCGTCCCCGGGGGCGGGATCGGTCCGGGAGACCAGGGATCCGACCCCGTCGACGTGTCCCTGCACCAGGTGGCCGCCCAGACGGTCCCCCAGGCGGAGCGCCCGCTCGAGGTTGACGCGCGTTCCGGCCTGGTAGGCGCCGGCGATGGTGCGCGCCAGCGTGGCGGGCACCACGTCCACGGCGAAGGTGGCGGCCTCGAGGGCGGCGACGGTCAGGCACGCCCCGTCGACCGCCACCGAGGCGCCGTCGGTGAGGCCGGGCGCGATGCCCGGGGCACGAATGGTCATCCGCCGGCCCTCCGGACGGGTCGTGACCTCCACGACCGTACCGACTTCCTCCACCAGCCCGGTGAACATCAGCCGTCCCGGTCGAGGACCCAGAGAAGGTCGCGCGCGAACGCGGCCGGCGGCCCGGCGGGTCGCCATCCCTCCCACGCCGCCTCGTCCAGCCCCGGGAAGGCCGGGACCGAGCCGGATCCCAGCGTGAGCGGGGCCAGGAAGAGGTAGAGGCGCTGCGCTCGGCGCTCACTCAGGAGCGAGGAGGCGAGCACCCCGCCTCCCTCGCAGAGGATGGAGGTGAGGCCCGCCCGGTAACAGGTATTCAGCACCGCGCCCAGGTCGAGGCCGCTGGCCGAGCGGGGAACGGCGTGGACGGTGGCGCCCCGCCGCCCAAGGGCGCGCGCCCGGTCCGCGGGCGCGTCCACACCCGTGAAGACGCGCACCCGCCCGCCGCCGTCGTCCCGCAGGAGTCGGGCTTCCGGAGCCATGCGGGCAAGGGAGTCCAGCACGATGCGGTCGGGCGCGCGGCGGGGCTCGAGCCGCCCGCGAGCCGTGAGGCGGGGGTCGTCGATCTTCATGGTGTTCGCTCCCACCATGATCGCGTCGAAGCCGGCGCGCAGGTAGTGCACGTGCTCGCGCGCCGCCGGCCCGGTCAGTCCGGTCTGCTCGCCCGCGCGCGAGATGCGTCCGTCCAGGCTGAGCGCGAGCTTGAGGGCGACGTACGGCGACCCGTTGCGCGCGACATGGAAGAAGGCGGGACTGGACGACGCGGCCCGGGCGCTGGAGAAGGCAGGCCCGTCTACGCGTAGCCCGCCGGCACGCAGCACGGCGCCCCCCCCTGCTCCGGCGCCCGGATCGGCGGCGCCGAAGACCACGCGCTTGATCCCGGCGTCGAGGAGCGCACCCGTGCAGGGGGGCGTACGGCCCATGTGGGCGCACGGCTCGAGGCTGGTGTAGACGGTGGCGTCCCGGGCACTCTCGCCCGCCTCGGCGAGCGCGTGCACTTCCGCGTGCGGCCCGCCCAGTTCGCGGTGCCATCCCTCTCCCACTACCTCGCCCTTCTGCACCACGACGCACCCGACCATCGGGTTGGGCGACACCCGGCCCCATCCACGCCGTGCGAGTTCGACGGTTCGCTCCAGAAAGGTCAGATCCTCTTCCGACACACGGTCATTCGGCGCCGGGTCGAGCCCGTCAGTCCCGCTCTCGGTCATGCGGCCATCTCCGTTATCGGGTAATCCGCAGGCTCAGGGACCCGAACACGCTACCGGCGCTCGGGTCGAAGGGTTGCACCGAGGGATCCGAAAAGCCATCGAAGCCCGCGGCCCAACCGATCTCGCCCGCCACCACAAGCACCTGCCAGGTGCGGGAGACGCCCATGTGCAGGAGCAGACGATCGAATGCGGGGCCGTCGAGCGTCACGCTGCGCGGCTGACGGCCCGATTCGGGGCCCTCGATGGTTACGGTTCCCGAGTACCGGTCCCATCCCGCGCCGGCAACGATGCCCGCGGCCGAAAACTCCTTGCCGATCACGGCGCGGACGGAGGTTGCCGCAGGTTCGAGCCGCACGGTGATCGCTCGCGCAGCCCCCAGCCGGACATCTCCGAGGAAGCGTCTCACGACGGAGACCGAGACACCCGGAACGTCGAAGGACTCGCGGAGCAGTCCGAGACGGGCACCGACTCCCGCCGAGTAGGCGTCGCCCTCAAAGCCGTGCGCCTGCGGAAGCCGGAGGACGCCGACGGAAGCGACAAGATCCAGCGACAGAAAGCCTCCGTACTGCGGCGCCCAGCGGAAGCCGTCGAACAGCCCGGCCGCGCCCTCGAGCGAGGCATGGGAGACGGTGGCGCGGAGCTCCGGAAGCTCGAGGGCAAGGGCTTCAACGAGGTCGGGAAGCGGGATGCGGGCACCCGTGAAGCGGGCGCTCAGCGCCATGCGCGGACCCAATCCACGCCGCCATCCCAGGGTACTCGAAGTCCCCGGAATGTCACTGCCCGCCGATGCGGCCAGGCCGATGCCCGATGCGGCCGCCTGGTACCCCGCGGCTCCGGCGGCGCACCAGTTTGCCCCCCCGGACGCGTCGCTGCAGCGGGCGGTGAGTTCCGCGGCCGATTGCGCGCGCACGGGTGCACCAAGGCTCAGGAGAGCGAGCATCAGCCCCGCGCCCGGCCTCACACCAACTCCACTCCCGAACCCCGGACGACTTCCCCAACGATCCAAGCCTCCTCCCCACGGTCCCGCAGGCGGGAGACGAGGCCGTCGGCATCCGCAGGCGCGACCACCACCAGCATGCCCACGCCCATGTTGAAGACCCGGTACATCTCCTCACGCGCCACGCCGCCCGCGCGCGCCAGCACGTCGAAGACGGGGGGAGGTCGCCAACTGGAGG
>VYDD01000381.1 GCA_009843625.1 Gammaproteobacteria bacterium
GCGAGCGGATGTAGGTGAACTTGCCGTCGTGCCACATCGCCTCGACCAGGAACGGCCGCCGGGTGGCCGCGCGGTCAAGGCGGTACTCGAACGCGAGGCGTACGGGATACTCGGCGCGGAGCGCCTCGATGTCCGCTTCGGCGCGCCGGCGGGCCTCGACGATCCCCGCCTCGGCTTGTTCCTGTGCGCGGCGGGCGGCTTCGACCGCCTCGGCCGCCATTTCGCGGTAGGCGGAGACTTCGCTCCGGGCTACGAACCCGGGAGCGCCGGACGTGGCCTCTCCCTCCGCGCCCGCCTCCACCCGGACCACGAGATGCGGCGGCTTCTCACCGCTCTCCGATACGAGGAACGAGTAGATGCGCCCGGACTCGCATACGAGCGCCACGTTCGTCGCCGCGTCCTCGGCCAGAGGCTTCAGGTACGCCACGTTGGCCGCGCCGGTCAGGTGCCAGTACTCGGAGTCGCCGGCCACGAAGTCGAGGATCCGCTCGCTGGCCGGGAGCACGATTACCGTGGTATGGCGCACGCGCGCGCGGAGCCGGGGGATCCGCTCGTTTCCCTCCTCCGGCACCGGCACGCGCAGGTAGGCGGCATCGCCTTTGGCTTGCTGCGCGGCGGCATCGCAGGGAAGGGCCGCCAGAAGCAGCGTCAGCAGGACTACGACGATCCCCAGCAGGATCGCAGCGGTTGGGGTTGCCTTCATGGTGTTCACGACCTCTCGGTTGATGGGGTGGGATGGGTTCGGTCCGCGAGCGCTTCGAGCGCCCGGGCCAGTCCGTGCCTCGCCACGGCCTCGGCGCGCCTCTCGGCGTCCAGGGGCGAGGAGGTGTAGAGCCAGTAGCTCTCTGGATCGACTTCAAGCCGAAGAACCGCCGCCTCGTCCGGGCGGCGGAGATACAGTTCGCGCTTGGGCGTCAGCCCCCGGATCTGGGCCACTTCGGCGTCGTTCAACCGGAACAGCGCCCCGGCCTCGTCGGGCAGTTCGGCGTTGGCGAGGAACAGCTTGGTCGGGATCGATTCGAGGAGCGCCGAGGCGCCCGGCGTGCCGGTCACGTCCACGGCGGACTGGGTGGCGAGCACGAGCGCGGCGTTCCTTTTCCGCCACGTCTTGGCCGCCTCGGCCAAGTAGTTCAGCACGGCGGGGTCCTGCATGTAGCGCCACGCCTCGTCCACGACCATCAGCTTGAGCCGCGCGGTCTCGACCGGATCCTCGATTTCGAGGCGCATGCGTTCCAGCAGGTACGAGAGCGCCGCCTCGCACAGGTCCGCGTGTTCCGCCGCGCCCGCCAGGTCGATCACCTGCCAGTCCCGGAACTCGATGTCCGCCGCGCCCGCCGGCGCGTTATCGAAGAACGCGCCCCACGCGCCTCCCTCCGTCCAGCGGCTCAGCGCGGGCCACATCGCGGCCGGGAGCGAACCGGCCAGCACGGTGAGCGTCCGCCGCTCGGCCCCGAGCGCGTACAGGTCCTCGACCCGCGCGCGGATCTCGCTCGTGTCCGCTCCGCCCGCCTCGAAGCCGCCCAGCCTCAGCAGCCGGAGTATCCAGCCCGTGAGGAACTGGAACGTCCTCCTGGTCGGCGGAAGCGCGAACGGCTGGAGCCGGAGCGTCGGCTCCGACTCGTCCGGCGCGAGCTCCAGATACCGGCCCCCGAGGAACCGGGTCAGCCAGCGGTAGGACCCGCCCAGGTCCAGGATCAGGATGCGCGGATCGTACTTGAGTGCCTCGACCAGCAGGAAGTTCAGGGTGAAACTCTTGCCCGAGCCCGTCGCCCCCAGGATCAGCGTGTGCCCCACGTCGCCCGCGAACAGGTCGTAGCGGTACGCCGTGCGCCACGGCGTCTCGAACACCGCCAGCGGCTCGCGGTCCAGATGCCGGCTCTTGCGGTTCCCCCTCGGCGGCCCGAACACTGGCGCGAGGCAGGCGGCGAGGCCAGCGGAAATGAACACCTTCCGCACCTGCCGCTTGCGCGGCTGGGCCGGGAGCCGGGCGAACCACGCGGGCATCTGGCCGTAGCCCTCCCGGATCACCTTCGCGTCGTGCGCGGCGAAGAGGCGGCGCACGTCGCCGTCCAGCCGCTCGATCCGTTCGAGTTCGCCGTGGACCGCCACGGTGAGCGACGCCTCGCCGTAGGCCACGCCATCGGCTTCGAGTTCGACGAGCGCGGCTCCCAGCCGGTCGGACTCCGCAGCCGCTGCCGAGTCGACCATCGCCGCCGCCGTGCCCTGGGCGTCCTGCGCGTGCGCCATCATCGAGTAGCGGCGCGAGAAGTAGTGGCGCTGCGCGCTCCGGATCCGGCGCCGCGCCGCCTCGACCGTCCACGGCCGCCATTCGAGCGAGACGGTCGTCACGGCGTCCAGGCAGTAGAGGTTCCGGAGCAGGTTCGCGTAAGCCTGCCCGGGCGGCGACAGGAGCGAGTACAGGATCACCGGTTCGCCGTCGAGCCTCAGGTGCGACCGCTCGGCTTCAAGTTCCGACAGCGCGAGCCGCCAGTTCATGCCGCTCCCCGTCGCGCCGTCCCAGAACGTGCCGGGGCGGTTGATGAGTTCGGAAAGGAGACGGGAGCCTTCCAAGGCGTCCAGCATCTCGACGGGCGTGTGCTCGGACACGAGCGAGCGGCCCGCGTCGATCATCGCACGGAACCGGCCGGCTGCCGCCTCGATCTCCGAGGCCAGATAGGTGGTCGCCGTCTTGCCGCCGCGCTTCCGAAGCCGCTTGAGTCCCGAAAGCGGCCCCGTCCCAGAACCTCCGCCGACCGGACGGAGACCCGGGTCGTGCGACCAGACCACGAAGGCTTCGAGCCGCTGGACGCGCCCGGCGAGGAACGCGCTTCGCTTGCGGCCCGACAGGGACGCGATGTTCGAACCGCTCGTCTCTTGATCCTCGGCGAGGCTGGGGCGCCGGAGCATGTGGAACTGGAGGCGCGTGTCGGAACCGAGCCCCGACATCAGCCGCTGCCAGAGACCGAGCACCCGGTCGATCTGCTCGGGCGTGCGGCCGTCCACCGCGGCGGGCCGGATCCGGCCCGCCGCGACCAACTCGCCCGAACGGGTCAGGCAGGTGCGGCCGTCGTCGAGCCAGCCCCAGTAGGGCAGCTCCTCGGCCAGCGAGCCCGCCGCCTCGTAGGCCCGGCGTTCCTCCGCGACTCTCACTTCGAGTCCGTCCGGATGCGGAGATGCCACGGCTCGTCCGCCCACTTGCCCGGATCGATCCGCGCCGGATGGCGCGCGGCGGCCCGCAACACCGCCAGCATGGCCGGATCCCTCCGGCCCGCCAGCCAGCCCGCGCCATAGCAGCCAGCGAACACAGCGCCGCCCGCCACCAGCGAGGCCGTCGCGTTCCACACCGCGACCGCGAGCGTCGCGCCCAGCAGGAACAGACGCCGCTCAACGCCCAGCACCGTCAGCGGACGGTTCAGTGCCGCGTAACCGGCCCAGCGCCCGACTCCCCTCATCAGAACAGCCAGCCCAGGAAGTTCACCGCGCCCACGGCCATCCCGATCCCGAAGATGATCCCGGCCAGCGTGCGCTTGCTCCCGCCCTCGCCGAACGCGAACATCAGCCCGCCCACCACGATCGCGATCAGCGACAGACCGCGCGCGATCGGTCCCGTGAACTGCGTCTGTAGCTCGTTCACCGCGTCCACCCACGGACTCGTGCCCTGCGCCATCAGCGCACCGGGCGTCACCATGAGCAGCACGGCCCACGCAGCCGCCAGCGTCGCTCTCAGCAGCTTCTTCATTTCTGGTTCTCCTCCTCTTGGGGGTTCAGGGGACGGCAGCCTGTCCGCCGCCCCGGGTGTCCGCGATTCGATTTCGGGACCACTCCTCGACCTCCGACTCGATCCAAACCACCACGCCCTCGCCCAGCACGATCGGCGAAGGGAAACGCCGGCACTTGGCCCACCTTCGGATCGTGCTCCGCGAGAGGCTGGTCCGGGCCTGCACCTCCGATATCCGCAGGAAGCGGGTCGGCGGCCTCCGTGTCTGATCGTGCTTCTCGGTCATGGCTCTGCTCCTGGTCGTTCTCCCCGCCCGCGTCAATGGCTTCCGCTGCCGTGGGCGGCGGGGCGGAGTCCGGGCGCCGCCCGGATCGCCATCGAACGCGGCCATGAACGCCAGAACCCGGCCCGCCGGCCTGAGCCAAGGCGCGCGTGCGGCCTTCATCCGGCGCACCGGGATCGGGGGCGCGCCCAGTGCCCTCATGCCCAACCCCCCGGGGCCTGGGGCCGTGCTTTCGAGAAACGCCCTCACCCGCGTGTTGAATGGCTCCTCCAGCGTGTCCGTGACTGCCGTTCCAGCCGCATCGATGCCCGTAACGTTGAAGAAGTGTTTTCAAGCACGTCAACTCCTCCAAAACCGGCTAAGTGTTTATGGTGTATCATGTTGTGTCATGCGGTGTCAGCCGATTCGAACGGCTCCGCCAGTGGCCCGGCAAAACACCCTCCTTGGGTGGTCGCGGGAGGCGCCCGCCCAGGGGTCCGGAGCGAGACCGCGAGGCCGGTTTCGGTCATCCCCGCCTTCGCGTGGCCGGATGAAGGGAGGCTGGTGCGAGGGCGGGGGCTGGCGCGATTCCGCATCCCGCGCCGTGGCCTAGGACCGCCGGCCCGGTGTACCCCGGCCGACTTGCGGATCCGGTCGTAAGCGGGGTTATTCCAACCCCATGGGACAAACGAAGAGGAGCGACGCGATACTACGGGATCCGGTGCGCCGCCGGCTGCTCCGGCTGCTCACGGCGAAGGGCTCGAACCTGCGCACCGCCTCGGTCGCGATGGGCCGGAACGACGCCTACCTGCAGCAGTTCGTCTACCGGGGCACGCCGAAGGTCCTCGCTGAGGACGACCGCGAGATACTGGCGGAGCATCTGGGATGCCGGCCCGAGCCTCTCAAGCACGGGCGGAGCTTCCGGCTCTCGACGCGCGCCAGGCGTCCGCCTCCCTCCGACGCCTACTCCGCGCCCATCGGTTACAGCGCCGTGCCGGAGGCCGGTGGCAGAATGGAGCCGGACGCGGAGGCCTGGAACGGCGAGCTCCGGGAGACCGGGGAGGCTTGGCTGTTCGCCGATTCGTTCATCCGCCACCGGCTCCGGGCCGATCCCGGTGACCTGTGAATGATCGAGGTGGACGGGGACCCGATGGAGCCGCTGCTCTCAAGCGGCGACCACATCCTGATCGACGTAAGCCGGACGGTGCCCGCGCCGCCGGGGATCTTCGTGATCTGGGACGGCATCGCGCTCGTCGCGAAGCGGATCGAGCATGTCCCGCACTCCGACCTGCCCCGCGTGGTCCTCAAGTCACTCAATCCCGAGTACGACAGCCACGAACGGCCTGCCACCGAGGTACGTGTCGTCGACTGCGTCCTCTGGGTCTCCAGACGGCTGTAGGACACGCCGGAAGCCGAGACTCCCGCGCCGCCGGCCGTTCCCCGTCAGATCAGGGACTCGTCGCCGCGTGGTCCCCGAAGCGCGGAAAGGACTTCGTCGATCCTTCGACGGGGAAGGCATCGTTCGAAATCGTGCAAAGCTGCGGCGGACCCGCCGGGTCTTGTCGCGCAGGGCAGGTTGGGCAGTTGATCCTCAAGTACTTGCGTGGTGCTGTTTGCGCGGGCCGGGCGTCCGTGGACCCGGTCCCACGCGTATTGAGTCGGTTCCGG
>VYDD01000453.1 GCA_009843625.1 Gammaproteobacteria bacterium
GTTCGCCAGCATCTGCGCGCCGGGGGTTCCCAGGTGCTGCGGGAATATCGCCTGGAACTGGATGCCGACGCCGACCCAGAAGGAGAATCCCGCGATCAGCCAGCTGTTACGCCCTCCGTCCGCCTGGAAGACGACGCGCATGCCGCGGGCAAAGACGAGCCCGATTACGACGACGATGTAGGCACCGAGCACGGGCCCCGGGATGGCCAGCACGAGGGCGCTGATCTTGGGAACGAACGCCAGGCCGATGAAGATGGCTCCGATGTACACACCCACCCTTCTGGCCGCCACGCCGATGCCCTCCGCCAGGGCGATGCCGGCTGGATAGGGCCAGATCGGCAGGACGCCCGCGACCCCCGACAGCAAGGTGCCCGCGCCGCAGGCGGCCACGGCTCCCTGGACCCTCCGGAAGTCGATCGCCTTCTGTTCGCGCCGCGAGAGACGCTGCATGACGATGGCGTCGCCGATCTGCCTGACCGTGATGACCAGGGTGACGAACAGAAAGGCCGGCAGGAGCAGCCAGAAGCTCGAATCGAACCCTGCGTCGAGACCGGGCAACGCCGTGGCTGGGATCCCGAACCAGCCGGCCTCGCGCACCGGCGTGAGATCGAAGATCCCGAAGAGAGCGGCCGTGGCGCACCCCAGAGCTAGCGCGACCACCGGGGTCCAGGCTCTCAGGAGCCGGGGAGCGCGCAGCATCAGGCCAAGTACGGCGGCCGCCGTGACGAGGGTGATGGTGGGCGCCGCGGCCGGGGGCGCCTGCGACGGAACCTCGATCAGCAACGCGAACCCCATGGGCATCACCGTGACCGAAATGAGCGCCATGAGCGTGCCCGACACCACCGGCGTGATGATTCGCCGGAGCAGGACCAGGCGGGCCGCCACGCCGAGTTGGAAGAGCCCCGAGGCGATCACCAGCACGGCGAGCAGCGCGGGACCGCCCGCGGCCAGCGCCAGCACGGCGACGCCGATCGAGGCTCCGGAGGCTCCCATGACCATCAGGTTGGCGCCCCCCACGCCCGCCACTCGGCGGGCCTGGACGATGGTCGTCAGCCCGCCGATGACCATGCTGGCGAAGATGGCCCAGGAGAGGTAGGCGCCGGTCAGATTGGCCGCGCGCGTAACGATCGCGGTGACCACGACCACGGGCGTACATACCAGTACGGCCACCTGCAGTCCGAGGATGAACGAAGCGGGATGCGGCGGCGGCTCGTTGGCCGCGTAGCGGAGGCCTCCTGCCGGCCTTCCAGGTCCGGATTCCACGGGCGTCGCTCCTGGATGCCGGTTCGTGGTTCTGTCGGAACGCGAGGGGGCATGGCGAGTATAGCTACCGGCGCCCGAATCCGGAAAAATGGAGCCGGGGCGCCACGGGTGATGAACGAGTTCTTCAAGGGAGAAGCAGAGTGCATCGTGCACTGGTGAGGAACCGGCGTTGAATCCGCGGTCCGCATGGCGTCCCCGCAAGTCCGCGTGGCTGCGCACACTGGCCGTTTCGGTTCTGGCAGCGATTTCGCCGCTGGCTCCAGGCGCTCAATCCCTGCAGGCACAGGTATCGCCGGAGATCCTCCAGGTCCTTCAGCAGGGGGGAGCGTGGGTCGCGCTGCCCATCGAGGGTGGCGTCGGCTCCTTCCAGAGCCAGCCCGTGCCAACCCTCGGGATCCAGCTGGAGGGCCACCTGCGCATCTGGGAGGAGCACACGGGAAGCTGGCATGTCGTCATGCGCGATCTGGCGCGCGCCGAGGACCCGGTCATCCTCGAACGCCTGATGGTGCCGGGCGAGCGCGTGGAATTCGACTACCAGACCGGGATGCTGGGGCAGATCCAGATCGAGGTGCGGTGGAGCGAGGCCCGCGACACGACGCTCCGAGTCTGGGTGGGAACGGAGTTGACGCCCGGGGAGTCGGACGCACTGACATCTACTGATGTCTACTGGAATCATGCCTGGAGCGGAGGCTCCGTGCTATCGGCGGGCAGCCAGAGACTCCGCGAGCAGACAGAGGATCTCGTACATCAGCGAGGCGCCGACCAGCGCCGTGCCCCCGCTCGGGTCGAGGGGCGGGGCGACCTCCACCACGTCGGCCCCCACCAGGTTGAGGCCGCGCAGGCCGTGCAGGAGCGCGATCGCCTCGCGCGTGGTTAGCCCGCCGATCTCGGGCGTTCCGGTGCCCGGCGTGAAGGCGGGGTCGATCCCGTCCACGTCGAAGGTGATGTAGGTCGGACCGTCGCCGACCACCCGGCGAGCCTCCTCAACCACTCCCTCCACCCCCAGCCGCCGGAACTCGTCGATCTTCACGACGCGCATGCCGTGCTCCATCGAGAACTCGAAGCCGTCGAGGAAGTTCTGGTAGCCGCGGATGCCGATCTGGATCGAGCGCTCGGGATCGAGCACCCCCGCCTCCACGGCGCGGCGGAAGGGAGCGCCGTGGTGGTATTTCGAACCACCGATCGCGTCCCAGGTGTCGAGATGCGCGTCGATCTGCACCATGCCGAGGGACCGGCCGGCCCCCAGCGCCTTCATGATGGGATAGGTGATGGAATGGTCTCCGCCGGCGCTCAGCGGCACCGGGCCGGCCGCGCGGAGGCGGGTGAAGAGGGCTTCGATCTGCCCGACCACCTCGTCGAGATGGTAGATGCTGTCGAATCGCACATCCCCGACGTCGGCGATCCGGCACAGCGAAAAGGGATCGACCCCCGTCAGCACGTTGATCCTGCGGACTACGTTCGACCTGTTGCGAATCTCGCGCGGCCCGTGGCGCGCACCGGGCTGGAAGGTCACGCCGTGGTCTGTCGGCACGCCGACGAGCGCGATGTCGAGGCCCTCGAGCGTCGTGGCGAGCGGTGCGCGCAGGAGCGTGGCTCCGCCCATGAAGCGCAGGTCGTCGAGCGGCCGGTAGGACTCGCCCGTTACGGGTGAAACGGCGTCGTAGAAGTCGCTCACTCCAGTCTCTCTCGCCCAGGGAAGATGCCGAACTCGGCCGGGACCCGGCTATTTCGCGTCCGCCTCGCGCACCAACGCCCAGAACTCGCGAGGGCTCACGACGACGACCGGCATTTCCGCGGCGACATCCAGCAGGTCCCGATCTCCCGTCACCAGAAGGTCCGCCTTCGAAGCCACTGCCTCCTCCACGATTGCGACATCGTCTGGATCGCGTAGCGTGACTCCGGGTTGAGGTTGACCCCCGCGTACGACGGCGGCGGCTTCTTCGCGCAGGAAGTCATCGGCCTCCCGAACGGCGTCGGCGGGCACACCGAACTTGCGGCCGAGTACACGTCCGAGTTCACGAAGTACCGTCTCGCTCAGCAACAGATCGTACTCCGAGACGATGACGCGCAGGATGTCGGAGCAGATGCCTCTGGTTGCCAGGGCGCTGACCACAACGTTCGTATCGAGGAAGATCCTCACGAAACGTCGCTGAAGACATCCTCATCGGTCAGATAGCCGCGGCTCTCTGCGAAGGGCATGATCCGCCGTCGGAGGCCATCCAGGCGTTCCAGCGCCAGCTGCCGCCGTACGGCGTCTCGCACGAAGGCGCTGCTGCTGCGTCCGCTGCGAAGCGCGGCCTTCTCGATCTCGCGCTTCAGGTCGCGGTCAACTCTTATGGTCATCACCGACATCCGGCCCTGCCTGGCCAATGGTCCGAGTCTCAGACTTCAGCGACATACATTGTAATACTTCCACGCCTCAAAGAAAACGGGGCCGGTCCCTGCCCGGGACCGGCCCCTTCCTGTTCCGGAGGCCGCGGATGCCGCCGCGATCAGCCGGAGGTTGTCGTGGTGGCGGTCCTGGGCGGCATGATCTCCTTCCACGCCGTCATGAAGCGCGCCATCTCCTCCTCGGTGCCGACCGATACCCGCAGGTAGTCGAGCATGGGCGGGAAGTCGCGGCCCCCGAGCACGCCCCTCGCCCGGAGAGCGGCCCGGACTTCGGCGGCCGGACGTCCGGTGTTCACCATGAAGAAGTTGGTCTCCGACGGGAGCACCTCGTAGCCCATGGCCTGAAGCTCCTCGGTGGTCTGCTTGCGCAGGCGCAACGTGGTCTCGCGCACGAAGCGCTCATTCTCCAGGTCCTCGAGCGCGGCGACTCCGCCCCACCTCGCCAGCGCGTTCACGCTGCCGGTGGTGTAGGTGCGCATGTCGCTGATCATGTCGGCGGGCGCGATGCCGTAGCCCAGGCGCAGCCCGGCCATGCCGTAGATCTTGGAGAAGGTGCGCGCGACGATGACCTTGCGCCCCTCGTTCACGAAGGGCACTGCCGTCTCGTAGGAGGGATCCTCGACGAAGTGATGGTAGGCCTCGTCGATGAGCACCGGGATGTCCTCGGGGATTTCGTCCAGCACCCGCCGGACATCGGCGGCCGATACCACCATGCCGGTCGGGTTGTTGGGGTTGCACAGGTAGAAGAGCCCGACATCCCTGTAGTTCTTCCTGGTGGCGTCGATCATCGCAGGGATGTCCTGCGAGTAGTCGTCGAGCAGCGGCAGCATGATGGCGTCCGCGTCGATCCCGGTGGCGACGCCGAAGACGCTCAGGTAGGTCGGCCGCACGCCGATGACCTTCTTCTTGTGGCCGAGGTACGTGTGCGCCACCACCCGGAGGGTCTCACCCGAGCCCGCGCCCAGCAGGATGTTCTGCGGGTCCACGCCGTGGTGCTCGGCGATCTTCTCCTGGATGTCGCCGTCTGGATAGCCGTACCGGTTGGAGTACTTCCACGCGCCGTTCATCGCCTCCATCATCCGCTCGGACGGGCCGTACGGATTCTCGTTGGAGGCGAGCTTGGCGAAGGAATCGTAGTCGTACTCCTGCGGGGTCAGGCTGAGCGGGCGGCGCGGCGAATCCCACCCCAGCAGTCCCGTGGGCCTGAGCCCGGCGTACCCCAGCGCCGCGGCCGCTCCTCCCATGAAGCGGCGGCGAGTAACGGAATTCCTCGATTGCATGGCAACCTCCTCAGAGATGAGAGCGCGACGAACGCGAACGGTACGAAATCCAGCCTATAGAGTGGCCGCAGGGGCCCATAAACGCAAATCCCGTGGCGCGGTCCCGGGGGCGGCTCATCAGGCGATCTCCGCGGCCCGCGAGGAGTAGTGCCGGCGGAAGAATCGCCCGATGTCGTCGACCACCTGGTACATCACGGGCACCACGATCAGGGTGAGGAAGGTGGCGAAGATGATTCCGGCGATCACCGCGATCGCCATCGGTCCCCACCAGGCGGCCTGATCGCCTCCCCAGTACAGGTCCGGAGTGAGGCTTCCGTACAGGCCGAAGAAGTCGAAGTTGAGCCCGATCGCGAGCGGCACCAGGCCGAGCGCCGTGGTCACAGCGGTCAGCACCACCGGGCGGAAGCGGGTCATGCCGCCCAGCACCAGCGCGTCGCGCCGGTTCACTCCGTCGCGCCCGCGCAGCACGTCGATGTAGTCGATCAGCACGATGGCGTTGTTCACCACGATTCCGGCAAGGGAGATGATTCCCACCCCGGTCATGATGATGCCGAAGGGCATCTGGAACACCATCAGCCCCAGCAGCACGCCGACCGTGGACATGATCACCGAGGTCAGGATGATGAAGGGCTTCACCAGCGAGTTGAACTGCGAGATGAGGATGAAGCCGATGAGGAAGAGCGCCATCAGGAACGCGGTGGTGAGGAAGGCC
>VYDD01000258.1 GCA_009843625.1 Gammaproteobacteria bacterium
CATGTAGGGAAGATGCCGGAGCGCGTTCTCGAAGTAGATCTTGCGCAGCACTTCGTCCGGAAGGCCGATCCCGTAGATGTTGTAACGCCCGTGGCCCGGCGAGCCGCCGTGGGTGCGGACCTGGGCCGGATGATAGAAGTGCTCGTCGAACGTCTCCAGGAAGCGCCAATGCGGGGTCCAGAAGTCGTCGATCGTGCGCTGCTGGTTGCCATCGGTGCCGAAGAGGATGCGGTCCTGGTACTTGAGGAAGAACTCCCTCCAGAGCCGGGGCGCGCGGCCCAGGTCCTGAATCGCCGCCGAGGTTTCGAGATCGGCGTTCGGATAGGTGTCCAGCAGCGCGGCGAGCCTCCCCGGGTCGTAGTAGAGCATCGCCATGTGCCCGAGCACGAAGCGCGTGCGCGGATGTGTGGCGAGCATCTTCTCGCGCGCCTGCTCGATCACCTCCCGGGGCGGCCCGGACGCATAGAGGTTGCCGCTCGTGCTCCCCGGATGCCGCCACAGACCGGCCTCGTAGCGCTCGTTCAGGGGGCCGATGGGATAGAAGCGACCCACCGAGTCGCTGGTGTGAATCATCACCGGCATGTCGTACTTCGCGGCCATCGCCCACACGGCATCGAGGCGTGGATCGTCGGCCTGGATGAAGGTGCCGTCGGGATTGCGCACGCCCTGGCCCAGCGACTTCGACACCTTGAGGCCCCTTGCGCCGGCCAGGAATCCCCGTTCCATCTCCCCGGCCATCCACTCGGACCAGCCCGCCTCGTTGATGCCTTCGAGGTTCAGGGTGACGAAGTTCACCACCCGGTCCCGGTACGCCTCCCCCACCGCCAGCGTCGAGTCGAGGTGCGCCCCGGTGCCACCGTTCAGGTTGATGATCGCGCCCATGCCGATGGAGTCCATGAGGGCGATCAGGCTCTCGTACGCCTCGGGCGTGGTAAGTTCGCGGCCATGCACGTGGAAGTCGATGGCCGGGAATTTCGCGCGCGTGATATTGGTTCTGGGGAGCCGGAGCAGGATGTAGGGCATGGGCGGCTGCTCGTATCCGACCGGTTCCCAGCCCTCCGGAGGAAGGGTCGCCTCCAGGGGCGGCATCGGGGGAATCCAGACGGCGCCCTCGGCCATCCCTTCGGGCGCGCGCGGGATGACGGGAATGGGGGTTCCGTCGCGGGCCAGTATGGTGTCGTTGCCCTGCCGGGCTTCGGCCGGCTGGCCCGGGAGAACGGCGAACAGCGCCGCGGCGAACAGGGCATGAGTCACGAACGAAAAACGCATGGGTCCTACCTCCTGTCCCGCTCCCTCAACCTCTCGGGAGGGCGCGTGTCATGTAGTCGACGATCGCCGCGCGCTGCTCCGGCGTGGTCGAATTGATGAAGCCGCGGGCGTACTTGTCACCCACGAACAGCCGCCACTCCTCGGCGCTGCGGCGGATGTTGATGATCCGGTCGGCCGAGTGGCACCGCGTGCAGGCTTCGCGCGCGAGATCCCTCCCGGGCAGATCCGGCAGCTCGGCTCCCCCCATCCCGCCCAGGTATCCGTCGGGAGGCGGCTCGACCGGCGGGGGCGCCGGGGGCGCCTGCGGCTCCATCGACGGCGCGGGCAGGTCCCCGTCCAGCGCGAAGGTGTAGACCCGGCCCGGCGCGTAGCTGCCGCCCCGGCCGGTTACGACCGAGACGTATTGCCGGCCATCGAGCGTGTACGTGACGGGATTGGCGAAGCCGGGCGCGAGCGGGAACTCCCAGAGCATCTCGCCGTCGTCCGCGCGATAGGCGTTGAAGGACCCGCCGCCGTTGCCGTGGAACACCAGGTTGCCGGCGGTGGTCAGCGTCCCGCCAGAGACGCCGCGCTGCTCGAAGCGGTGCCGCCAGCGCTCCTCCTGGGCGACCGGATCCCACGCCGCCAGAAAGGCACCGGAGCCTCCCATCCCGACTACCATGGGGTCGATCTCCCGATCCCGGGGCCCGGCCTGGGGCAGGACGGCGGGAAGCTCGGTGGCCACGTCAACGCCCCTGATCGGCCCTGCGGCCGGCCGGCGGCGTCCCATGCCGAAGCCCGGCTGCCCGGGCTCGATGGCGAAATCCGGATCCACGGAGAACCAGCGCGAGGTCTCCTGCCCCGGCAGATAGACCAGGCCGGTGGCCGGATTCCACGAGGTGGCGTGCCAGTTGTGGGCGCCGTCCGATCCGGGAGAGATGAGCGCGCCCTCGATGCCGTAACGAGCGAAGTCGGTCTCGATCGGGCGCCCGGTCTCCGGGTCGTACCCCGTTGCCCACGTCACCCGCGCGAACGGCTCCGCGGAGATGAACTCGCCGGTCACGCGATCGATCACGTAGAGGAAGCCGTTCTTGGGCGCTTGCATGATGACCTGCCGCTCGCGCCCGCCGATGACCAGATCGGCGAGGATGAGGGGCTGGGTGGCGGCGTAGTCCCAGTCGTCGCCCGGCGTCGTCTGGTAGTGCCAGACGTACTCGCCCGTGCGCGGGCGCACGGCCATGATCGAGGTGAGGTAGAGGTTGTCGCCGCCCGCCGGGCTCCGGATATCGCGCGCCCAGGGCCCTCCGTTGCCCACCCCGAAGTAGAGCAGGTCCAGCTCCGGATCCCAGGCCATCCCGTCCCACACCGTCCCGCCGCCCCCGTAGCGCCACCAGGCGCCGGTCCAGGTCTCGGCCGCCCGCTCCAGGGCCTCGCTCTCGAAGGGCTCGGTGGGATCGCCCGGCACCGTGTAGAAGCGCCAGATCAGCTCGCCGGTCTGCGCGTCATAGGCCGACACGAAGCCGCGCACGCCGAACTCGGCGCCGCTGATTCCCGTGATCACCATGCCGTCGACGATGCGCGGTGCGCCGGTGATGCTGTAGTCGTCGAGCGGGCTCCGCACCTGCACCCGCCACACTTCCTCCCCCGTTCCCGCGTCCAGCGCGGCCAGGCTCCCGTTCAGGAGCCCCACATAGACCTTGCCGTCGTAGAGGGCCACGCCCCGGTTGACCGGGCCGCAGCACAGGCTCGGCCCCCGCCGGTGCCGGATTCCGCGCGCGTCGGTGACGTACTGGGTCTGCGGGATCTCCGGGTCCCAGCGCCACTTCTCCTCGCCGGTGCGCGCGTCGACGGCGAAGACGACGCTCCAGGTGAGCGTGCCGTACATGGTTCCGTCCGCGACGATCGGCGTCCCCTCCAGTTGGCCCGGGTACGAACCGGTGTCATAGCTCCAGGCCAGGCCGAGCCGGCCCACGTTGTCGGCGTCGACCTGGTCGAGGGGGCTGTGGTGGGTGCCGTCCTGGTCGCGGCCGTAGTTGAGCCACTCCCCGGGGGGCGGGTCGAGCAGGATCTCCTGGTGCGGGTAGCCTCCAGACTCCTGTCCCCCCGCGATAAACGCACCGGCACCGGCCACCACGGCCAGGAGAAGCCACATCCTTCGGTTGCGAATCAAGCCCGGAACCTCGCGCGGTTGGGTGCGTGTCTCATGCCGAAATAGTATGCCCGCGGCCGCGTCACGCACACGGCAGGCCGTCCATCCGCCACCCCGACGACTGCAGCCGGTCGATCAGGTAGGGGAGCCCGAAGGCATGGGTCCAGCCGAAAACCCGGACTCCGCTTGAGAACGCCCAGTTGGGCATGCGCCCGCCGGCGAAGGGATCGCTGTCCCGGCCGGGCAGGCTGCTCACCGCCTCCATCTGCGTGACGAGTTCGCGCTGGGTCGTGTAGTTGTCGAACGGCCGCTCCATCTCATCCGTTCGCAGGTACGCCGCACGCACGCACGCTTCGGTCAGGAACTCCGGGCTGCCGGTCAGGTCGTACGCGACCACCAGCGGGTGGATGCTCGCGAGATACGACTCCATGTCGTGGTCGAGGGGAGGGGTAGCGAGCAGGCTGCGGGCGTGCTCGATCTGGCCGAGTTCCACCTCCCGGTCGTCGAAAAGCTGGAGGTACTTGCCCAGCCCGTGGGTGAGGTAGTGCTGGGAGTAGCCGAAGCGGTCGATGACCATGCGGCCGCCCTGCGTCCTCTGCAGCTCCAGAACCCGGTTCAACCGGTCCTCGAGTTCCTCGCGATGGATGTCCTCCCGGGTCGCGTCGTAGAGCTCGGCCAGGTTCCACACCGACAGGTAGAGCCTGCGCCCGGTGAGCCCGTGCTCCCCGAAGACCCGCTTCCGGTAGTAGTCCCCCGTCAGCCGGGCCACCTCGAGTCCCCGGTGATACCCGCTCAGGTGGTAACTTGCCAGCCAGCCCGCGATCCAGACGTGGGCCGAGTACAGCGCGACCGCCTGCTGGTTGGTGTGGCGGGTGCCCATCCCCACGTACGGGCTTCCCGCCGGCTCTTCGAGCGATGTCCAGTAGTCCAGCGCGGCATTGGTGTCGCCCCGGTACACCGGGCCCGTCGGCCAGTGCAGGTTGTCCACGTCCATGGTGTGGCGGCTCATGGCCTCGGCTTGGAGGTAGTCGTCCCGGCTGCCCGTCCTCATGAAGTTGAACCACCACTGGAAGTCCTGCGCCGGCTCGTTGTTGCCCCACTGCACCCAGCCGCCCCCGCGGTAGTAGGTCTTCAGGTCGCCGTAGTCGAACATCCCGTACCAGGGCGCCCAGTCGCGGTTGAAGCGCATGTAGCGAAACTTGTACTGAAGCCCCCGTTCCAGCGCCGGAATCCCGTTGTCGGCGGTCGCGAAGGTGCCGTAGACGCCCGAATCCCGGTACCACGCGGGCGGCGCGTGGGCAACGGGCGGATCGAGGACCGCGAGCGCGGACGCCCTCACGGCCGCGAGATCGGCGTCGGCGTCGTGGAAGTCGAGCACCAGCTCGGTCGTCTTGGTGATGCCCCGGGCGAAGTTGCCGACCATGCCCCCGTCGGCCTGCGGGCTCGCCCGCTGGAAGCCTTTGGGCGGATGGTCCGGAGGCCATGTGAAGGCGTGCATCCGGCGCTCGTCCAGATCCACGGCAAGCCGGTTGGGGTATTCCTCCAGCATCCCGCGCATGCCGATGCTGATGCCCCTCTCGCCGTCGGAGAGGTCGATCCATCCCTCGGCGCGCTCGGCCTCGGCGATTACGCGGTCCGACGCGACGGTGGCCGAGAATCCGCCGATCCGTTCATCCGGTCCGGACTCGGGGATGGGCGGGACGCCGTCCGCGTCCGGACCGGTCTGCAGCACCGAGAAGGTGGAAGCGCCCGCGGTGTTCTCCTCCAGCAGGGTCGGCTCGCCGCTCTCCCACCAGCGGCCCACGCCGAGGGCGGTGCGGAACACCGGGTCCGCGCTCAGGCGGTACGCGAGCCCGAGCCCGGCCGAGGCGATCATGTCGTCGGGCCGGGTGATGCCGGGGTCCATCGAGCGTTCGAACTCGTCGACGATCAACTCCCCCTGGGTGGCCACGTCGCGATGCTGCCGGCCCTCCAGCGGGGCGCCCTGGTCGGGGTTTCCCGTGTAGGTGATGGTGTGGAGGACCTTCAGGTGCGCCCTTCCCGCGTACGCGTGGATGTAGGTGACGAAGGGGGAGGGAGGGTGTTCGGGCCGCTGGTAGCGGTACTCGCCCTCGATCCGCAGGATGGCGTGCAACGGCCCCGAGCCCCTCTCGACGAAGGTCTGATGGATCACGGCGGACGAGGCGTCCACGCCATCGGCGTCGACGAGGTCCAGAAACGACCCGCGCGCGCCGATTCCCTCGGCGAT
>VYDD01000064.1 GCA_009843625.1 Gammaproteobacteria bacterium
GGGGAAGCGCGGTGTGACGACGGCGACCTCCACCTCACGGGCATCGAGAGCCAGAAGCTCTTGGTCGAGAAGGTGAGGGAACACTTCCTGAGGATCGGGGACGAAATGGGACCGGTGGGCGAGCGGGTCCTGTTCAACCTCGTGTTGGATTGTCCCGATCCCGATGCAGCGCCGACCGAGACAGGAGCGGCCGAAACGGACTCCGCTGGCGCGGACGCCGTGCAGTCCAGGGCCGCAGCCGCGGAACCACGGCAGGACCAACACCCCGGGACCAAAGAAAAGGAACCGAAACCCAAAGGGGCGGCCTTGCGAACCGGCTTCGCCGAAACCGAGGACGCGGTTGAAGACCTGGAGTTCCGGGTCGGTGGACTCGAGGACCAGGTCGAGGACCTTCAATCCAGAATCGACGACCTTGAAGCGGTCCTGCCGTAAGCTGGACCAGCTTGGCAGGTCAGCCCTGCCCCCGGTGAAGAGAGGGAGATTCAGGTTGCTCCCCAGTGGGTGAATCGAACCGCGTTCTGATGCCGCGCCCGGTTGCGAGCGTCGCCTCGACGATCGCGTCGACACCCCGACACTTGGGCACACCTGCGAAGCCGAACCGAACCGATGGGAACTGAACTGCGTTAGAACGGTTGGAAGAGCGCTAAAGGGGGGCGTCCCGATGCTCGAAATCAGAACCCTCGTCAAGGTCTACCCCGGCCCGGTCGCGGCGCTCCAGGGGGTCTCGCTCGAAGCGTCCCGTGGAATGTTGGGGCTCCTCGGGCCCAACGGCGCCGGCAAGACGACGCTCATGCGGATCGTCGCGGGCCTGCTGGAGCCGACCTCCGGGGCCGTCTACTTCGACGGTGAGGACGTAGCCGGTGATCCACGCCGCATCCGCCGAAAGCTCGGCTACCTCCCCCAGCACTTCGGGTTCTATCCCCATCTGGCGGGGGCGGCGATGCTCCGGTTCCTTCTCGTGCTGAAGGGCGTCCACGCACCGCAGGGGGTGAAGCGGCTCGCCGACGAACTCCTCGAACGGGTAAACCTGCGGGACGCTGCAAGACGCAAGGTGGGGACCTGGTCGGGCGGGATGAGGCAACGGCTGGGAGTCGCCCAGGCGTTGGCGGGGGACCCCCGGATCGTGGTGGTTGACGAACCCACCGCCGGGCTCGATCCTGAGGAACGGCTGCGCTTCTACCGCTTGCTGGCCGAGGTAGCGGAGGATCGCCTCGTGCTCCTGTCCACCCATATCGTGGAGGACATCTCGGTCCTGTGCCCGAGAGTGGTGGTGCTTACGGGGGGACGGATCGTGGCGGACACGACGCCGCGACGGGCGCGCGCCCGTCTGGAAGGCGCGATCTTCGAAGGCGCGGTGGAGAAGGACCGGATGGCCGACCTCGCGGACCGCTGCGAGGTCACCCAGGCAGTCCTGATCGAGGGACGGAACCGCGTGAGAGTCCATGTCCCGGACGGA
The DNA here is from genome assembly GCA_009843625.1 of Gammaproteobacteria bacterium. Classification (GTDB taxonomy): domain Bacteria; phylum Gemmatimonadota; class Gemmatimonadetes; order Longimicrobiales; family Gaopeijiaceae; genus BD2-11. Next base: position 1,457 of record VYDD01000064.1, read on the forward strand.
GCGCCGCCCGAAGGCTTCGAACCCGTCGCTCCGAGTCTCGAAGACGCTTACCTCCTCCTCACGCGTAACCGCGGAGCGGAAAACGGCGTGGCGCCGCCGGCAGGCGCGGAGCGGGTGGCACCGTGAACTCGTTCGCCAGGTGGGCCGCCGTAGCCCGCCGGGAACTGTCGTCGGCGCTCCGGCGGCCGTCCTACTGGTTCCTCTTCGGGATTCTCGTGCTGGTGGCCTGGGGTTTCTCCACAGGCAACGTCAGAATCTCCAGCGGCGACGCCACGGTCGGCGGAGAGCGCGCCCACATCACCTCCGTTTTCGCCCAGAGCATGTTCCAGTCGGTACTGATCACCGCCATGGGAGCCTGGTTTCTTGCCATCGGCGCGGGCTTGGTCCTGATTCGGGATGCGGAACACCGGGTGGGAGAGATCCTCCACTCCACGCGGCTTACCGTGCGCGAGTACGTGTGGGGCAGTTTCGTGGGGGCGGCAGTGGCCTTCCTGGTCATCTGGGGCCTCTACCTCGGGCTGGCCGCCGGGTTCAACCACATTCTGGCCACCGGAGAGGACGCGCGCCACATCGGACCGTTCGCTGCTGGGAGCTACTTGTATCCGGCGCTGCTGCTCGGCCTGCCGCAGATCGTTTTCTTCGCCGGGGTGCCGTTCTTCCTCGGCGCCTGGACGCGCCGGCCGATCGTGGTGTTCGCCTTTCCGGTCGCGGTGCTGCTGGTCGTCTTGGGGTTCCTGGTCTCGTGGTCACCCAACTGGCTCGACCCGGCGATCAACCGGGCGCTCATGTTCGTGGACCCCTCCGGATTTCGCTGGTTGGACGAGACCTTCCTGAAGCTGGACCGGGGTGTCGACTTTTACAACACGGCGCAGCTGCCGCTAGACACCGGATTCCTGCTGAGTCGCATCATGCTCGCTGCTGTGGGGTTGCTGGCAGTCGAAGCCGCAGCGCGGAACACCGCCCGTCGGCTTCTCCACGGGGATACGGACTCGCTGGTGGTTGGCTTCCGCCGGGGCAGGAGGAATGAGGTGCCGTCAGTGGACGCCGTCAGCGAACCGGTGAGTCCGGGGACCACGCTAGGCGAACTCGGCATGCGGATGACTCCCCTGGGATTCCTCGCGGCGGCCCGCGCGATCGGCAGAGCTGAGATTCGAGAGTTGATCGTGAGGCCGGGGATCTACCTCTTCGTTCCCCTGATCCTCTACCAGTCGGTCAGTCAGAGCCTCTTCGCGCTGGGACCGTTCGATGCGCCGCTCCTTGTGACTGCTGGCGCGATGGCGGCACGCCAGTTCAACACGCTCAGCCTGCTCGTGTGCGTTCTGCTGATGTTCTATGCGGTGGAGTCGCTGATGAAGGAGCGGGCCCAACGATTCGCGGACATCTACCGGGCGATGCCCGTCCACACCGGAGCAATGCTGCTCGGGAAGGCGGCGGGCAATGTCGCCGTGGCAGGACTCGTACTCGGCACCGGGCTGGCGGCGTCCTGGGCGGTCATCACAGTACGACAACTGCTCGGGAATCCGGTCGGCTTCGACTCCTGGCCCTTCCTCGCGGCCTGGGGCGGCGTGATGGTCCCCACCTTCGTTTTCTGGACCGCGTTCGTGACCGCTGCCTTCGCCCTCGTCCGCAACCGTTACGCGGTGTACGGACTCGGGTTGGCGATCCTCATCTATACCGTGTTCGAGATGAACGTGGGCGAGCCGCTCTCGTGGGTTACCAACTGGATCGCCTGGAACTCGCTGGTCTTCTGGAGCGACATGGGGGCCTTCTCGCTCCACGGTCGCGCCCTGCTCCTGAACCGCTTGCTCTACCTGAGTCTTGTCCCGCTCCTTCTGGTGCTGGCGCTGCGGTGGTTCGGCCGGCAGGAGTTCGACGCCATCCGGATTCTGCACCGGCTGCGGCCGCGAGCCCTGTTGCGCAGCGGGCTCCTTCTCCTTCCCTTCGCCGTACCGCCGCTCGTACTGGCGTCGGCATTGTTCTTCGGTGGGCGAGCCGGTTACGAGGGACCGGACGCTGAGGAAGCCCGCAAGGACTACTGGCGGCGCAACGTGGCCACCTGGACCGACTTTCGGATGCCATCCGTCTCCCACGTCGAGCTGGATGTGGACCTCGAGCCGGGAGAACGCTCCGCGTCGGTGTCCGGTGCCTACACCTTCTTCAACCATCGGGAGGCTCCCTACTCGCGGCTTCCGATCACGGCAGGACCCTGGGAACCCATCGAATGGACGCTCGATGGAGAGCCGCACGAACCCGACGACCGCTCAGGGCTGTTCGTGTTCACACCCGACGAGCCGCTCGCCCCCGGCGGCTCGCTTACCGTGGGCTTCCGCTACGACCTCCAGCGGCTCCGCGGCCTGAGCACGAGGATCGGGGGCAGCGGTCAGTTCATTCTGGACTCGGGGATCGTTCTGAGCGCCTTCGGGCCCACCTTCGTTCCCGTTCCCGGATATCTCCCAGAGCTGGGCGTCGACGAAGACAACCGCTATGACGAGCGGGAGTATCCCGACGATTTCTACGTGGGGGAGACGGAACCGGCCCTCGGTTGGGGAGGGAGGCCGTTCACCACGAGGATCCGGATCAACGTCCCGGAGGAATACACGGCGAACAGCGTCGGACGGCTGGTGAGCGAGGAGATCCGGGAGGGGCGGCGCACCGTGGTGTGGGAGTCCGACCACCCGGTGCGGCTCTTCAACATCGTCGCCGGCCGCTACGCGGTCGCGGAGGGGAGGGGCACCGCCATCTACTACCACCCGGAACACGAATACAACGTCGAGGAGATGTCCTCGGCGCTGGATGCGGCCCGGGAGCACTACTCGGAGTGGTTCCACCCCTTTCCCTGGGAACGCCTGAAGCTCTCCGAGTTCCCGGCGTACGCCAGCTATGCCCAGGGGTTCCCCACCAACATCACCTTCAGCGAGGGCATCGGCTTCCTCACGAAAAGCGATCCCCGCTCCCATGCCGCATTCGCGGTGGTGGCGCACGAAGCCGCACACCAGTGGTGGGGCAACATCCTGACCCAGGGGCGCGGACCCGGCGGCACCATGCTGTCGGAGGGGATGGCCCAATACGCGACGATCCTTCTGCATGAGGAGGTGTACGGGGACCGGTATCGCATCGAGTTCACGAAGCGGATCGAGGACAGCTACGGTGACGGCCGTTTCGTGGACACGGAACGCTCCCTTGTGAAAACGGACGGTTCGCGGCAGGGCGACAACACCGTCTTCTACGACAAGGGTGGATGGGTGATGTGGATGCTCCAGCAGGAGATGGGCCGCGAAAACCTGCTGGCCGGACTGCGCGCCTTGATCGACATGTACCACTCCAACTCGGATTTCCCAGTCGTTCAGGACATGCTGGCCGTGCTACGCGACTTCGCCCCAGACCCCGAGGCTTTCGACGCATTCACCGCCCAGTGGTTCTTCGACGTGGTGGTGCCGGAGTACCGGCTCTCGGGTGTGAGCAAGGAGCGGGGCGGCCGCGGCTGGGTTGTCCGCGGCACTATGGAGAATGTCGGAACGGCCCGCATGAGAGTTGAAATTGCCGCCACCGCGAACGAGCGCTGGTTCGATCGGGGGGACGCGGGGGGCCGGACCGTGGCGTCGCCGAGTCACCTTGACGCCCGGACCTGGGTGGAGGTGGACGCGGGGGAGTCAGCCGACTTTCAGGTCCTTGCGGACTTCGACCCGGAACGAATCGTCGTGGACCCGGATGTGCTTGTCCTCCAGTTGCGCCGGGAGGGGGCCGTCTTCGACTTCCCGGAACAGCCGTAGGTGAGAAGGAACACTCGAAGACCTCGTTCCCCCGCGATTCCGGAGCGTGATGCGGAAAGTCATTCACCCACGAGGCCAGTCAGGAACGCGGCCCACTCGTCCATGAGCGCCCTCCGCCGCTCGAACAGGTCCGTGCGCCGATAGGCCGCCTCGATGCGGTTGGTGTTCACGTGGGCCAGCGCCAACTCGCACACCTCCCGCGGCGCGTCCGTGCACTCCGCCGCCCAGTCCCGGAAGCTCGACCGGAACCCGTGCGGCACCGCGCCGATCCCCAGGTCCCGGACCATCTTCGAGATCGCCATCTCGGAGAGCGGGCCACCCCGCGCCGAAGGGAACACCGGCCCCGAGCCGTCCGCCAGACCACGCGCCGCGCGGAGCACCGCCAG
>VYDD01000078.1 GCA_009843625.1 Gammaproteobacteria bacterium
GTTGCCCGCATCGGGAACAACCTGAACCAGCTCGCGCGCTGGGCGAACACGCACACCTCGACGGCCAGGGCCGTCACGGTGATCGCCAACCTCGTGGCGTTCGAGCGGTCACTGCGTGAGGTTGCCCGCTTCCGCGGAGAGGGCGGCGATGCACATTAGCTGCGCCAAGCGCGGCACCGGCTCCGCCCGGGCCGCGGCCGACTACCTCGTCGGCGAGCGCGATGCCGCCGGGCTGGTGCGTCCGGGCGTCGATGTGCTGCGCGGGAACCCCGACCATGTCGCCGCTCTCGCCGACTCGCTCGGCTTCGAGCACAAGTACACCTCGCTCGTGATCGCGTGGGCGCCGGAGGACCGCCCGACCGACGAGCAGATCGGGGCCGTCCTCGACGAGTTCGAGAAGACGGCCTGGGCGGGCCTGGAGCCCGACCGCTATGCCTGGACGGCGGTCCTGCACCGCGAGGACGGCGATGGCGTGCATGTGCACGTCCTCACCGCGCGCTGCGACCTGGAGACCGGCCGCAGCCTGAACATCGCGCCACCCGGCTGGGAGAAGACCTTCGACGCGCTACGCGACGCCTTCAACCACCAGCACGGCTGGGCTCGCCCCGACGACCCGGCGCGGGCCAGGGAGCACCAGCCCGGCCATCGCGCCTACATCGAGGCGGCGAGGCTGCGGGCCGGCCTCGAGCATGAACCCGGCCCCCGCGAGTTGATCCGCGACTACCTGCTGCAGCGGGTCGAGCACGGCGCGGTGCGGAACCGCGCCGATGTGGTCGCCTCCCTGGAGGAGGCCGGCTTCGAGGTGCCCCGGCAGGGCAAGGACTATCTGACCGCCCGCGATCCCGACAGCGGGAAGCGGTGGCGGCTGAAAGGAGCGTTGTATGAACACGACTTCCAACCGGAACGACGGGAGCGCCCGCGTGCGGAGCCGGATGGCGGCCGACCGGCAGCGGTTCGAGGAGATAGCAGCGAGCGAGCTGCGGCTGCTTGGCGAGAACTTGCGCGCCGTCGCGAACGGCGCGCTGCGTACCATCGAAGGCGATACGGCCGCGATGGTCGGGCGGACGCGCGTCATCCTGCTGAACGCGTGGCTGCGTCCCCTGGTGGTCGGCCTGAGCCTTTTTCTCGCGTTCAGCGGCGGGAGCTGGGGGCTGATGCACTGGTTGTCGACGAGAATCCAGAGCCGCATCGAAACCCTGGCCACGCTGCACGTCCGAATCGAACAGGGACGGGAGACCCTGGCCGAGATCGAGGACACGACGTGGGGCGTGACGCTGCGGGAGATCGACGGGGAACGCTTCGTGGTGCTGCCGGACGGGACGCTGGACGATCCGCCCTGGACCGTGGGCGTGCGGCCTGCCTTGAAGCTGCCGAGCGAGTGAGGGAGCTGTATGACCGAGCTAGAGGGACAGCTGACGGCCGCCTTGGAGCGGTTGTCCGCGCAGTTCACGACGGAACAGCAGCAGCGCGCCGAGGAGCAGCAGCGGCACTCCGAGGAGCTCGGAGCCTTGCGGCGGCAAAACGAGCAGCAGGCCGTTCAGGTCGAAGCCTTGCGGCAGCAGGTCGAGCGGCTCGACGGGCTGGTGACACCCTTGGCCCAGGACTACGAGACGCTCGCCGACGCGTTGCGCGAGCTCTGGACGTGATGCGTCGGCGCGGCCGGACCCCAGATCGGGATCATGGTCCTAGCCGCTGAGGCTTCTCGGCAAGTAAACCCCGCTTCCTCGTCGCCGGCCGGCAAAGCCGGATACTTGGCTCGCACCGACTTCGGGGGCCTCGCGGGTCTCAAAAGGGATCGGACTTGATGAGGTTGACGGTTCCTTAGAGCTTCTTCCAAACGTGCTCCGCGCGCACGGCCAGTACCCGAACGATCTCACCTGATCCGCTCACGCGAAGATAGATCCCTTCGCCAAGGCAGAACTCCTCCCTCATCCCCCCTGACGCGATCTCCGACCGGATCGGAGCCAGCGTTTTGACGACATCTTCGATGTCCATCCCTATGTACCGACCGTCGCGCGCGAACAGTTTCCATCCTCCTCCGCCCGAGTCGTAGGCGAAATCCTTGGCCCTTTCTGCCTCTCGGAACGCTTTCGCCTCCCGCTCGGTTTCAAAGCTAAGCAGAGGACGGTAGCTCGTCGAGACCGGCATGTCTTCGATTCCCCAGACCTTGAACCGGCGGCTTTCCACATCGTTCACGCCGATTTCGAAGAGCGATCCGAAGACCCTGGTCGACAGCGTCGCGCCAATACTGAACAGGCCGTCAAGATGGACGAAACAGCGCACGCCCTCGCCGCCACTTGACAGAACGAGATAGTGCTTGACGCCCTCGTAGCCGAGAAAGTTCGATAACGGCGCCATGACTCCGCGATCGAATCCGTTGCCGATCACGTAGCGCTCGACCTCATCGAACCGAGCCTCTCTGAGAATCGTGGCGATCTGCTTTGCGTCGCCCGATTCAACGTAATCGGGTATCCGGTCGACGGCGAACTCGTAGGCGATCTTGAGAAGCCCGATCTTGAAGTTCCGCAGATCCAGAGTCAATTCGCCGGTGAGCCCCCCTTCGCTGGAAGTCACCGTCTTCTGCATCGTGCCCAAGGCTTCCTCGGCTGACCCACCGAGCCTCTTCGCGATTGTCCTGACTATTGGCTCGACCTTGTGCTCGTCCGCCCGATCCACCGATATCGTGACGCCGACCCGGCCGTCAGGCAGGTTCTTTTGCCCGGTTTCCGTGAGGAAGTATGGAGTCAGGCGTCCTCCCGGCCCGATCCTTATCCGCATCTTCCGATCTGGGTCGCTCCGCAGCCTATATTCCCCGGCGAACGGGTTCGGCGGTTTCTTGGCTTTTCCTCCCAACCCATGTACCAACCGGAACATCTTTGAGAGATCGTGGTTGACGAGAGCGGCATCCACGCGTGCGCCCAGCTTCGAATTGCAGTCCACGCACACCATCTGCTTCCGCACGTAGCACCCGCCCAGCGCCTCTGGGATAACGTGCTCCACCGAATACCGAACGTCCGTCCGGTGGCATATCGCGCAAACGCCCACTCTCTCTCCTGTCGTGGCCCTAGGCGCGTGCATCGGTCTGTCGCTGGGGCCCCGGGACCGTAGGAAGGCTACTCCGGGCGGATGCCGCCATTTGCGTCCCAGGGACTACGAGACGCTCGCCGCGACGTCGCACGAGCTCTGGAGGTGATGCGCCAGCGCGGCCAGGGGCGGGATCAGGGTCGGAGCCGCTGACCTACCCCACGCGCTGACAAGCATCGCACCCGAGCGTTCCTTCCCGAGCGGCTATTCTCGAGTGCCGCTGCGCACGCCGACACGCGCCCGAGTTGGGCCTCTCCGACCGAGACCGGTCCGCACGCAGGTTCCGATAGCACGACCGGGACGGGTCCGGGCGCTCTACTACCTTCCCGGACTCTGTCGGGTGAACACCCCGGTGCCGAACCCGGCGCCGAACATCTCGTCCACCAAACACTCTGCCCGCCGCCATTCCTCCGGGCTCGGCTCCCGGTGCCTCGGGCCTTCCCCCCGGTGCTCGGCCTCTTTCCACTCCGCCACCGCCAGCGCCACTCCGACCAAAAAAGACCGCACGCCCGCGGGGTCATCCTCCCGTTGCGCGGCCACGATCCGGTTGAATTCCGCGCGATCCTGCTCGAACAGTTCCCAGGGAACCCAGTTATCGCACGTTGCGCAACGCAGCCCCGGATCCCCTGGCGCCGGCACACGCCATGCTCGCACCGCGCATCCGCACCGCATCCAATCTTCCATAAAGCCCGAGGGCAGGCGGCTCTTGTCCATCCCCCGATGCTACCCCAAGTGCTTCGGACAAAAAGGATTATCGCAGCCCGCCCTGGGGCCCCGCAGAGCACGCAATCTTGCGGCAGCGAATGGAGCAGCAGCCCGTGGCGAACGCGATGTGCGGCGGCAGTTCGAGCGGCTCGACCGTCCGACGGCATTCCCTCCTGAGCAGCGATTTTCGAGTGCCGCATCGGATTGCGGCGGAGGATGCGGCGATTGCTCGGCGCGCCCGATCCACCTACCTACCGTTCGCGCCTTAGACTGCAATCAGCAGGAGCCGCATCCTGAGCTTTCCCCATCACTTGCCGGGGACACGGATCAGCCGTCGCCGTCTCCGCTTCTTCTTGCCGGCAGCGGCCAGCGGCGCGCGCATCCGCTCATAGAGCATGAAGAGGTGCTCGACACGCTCCCGCTCGGAGGTGAACCGGCGCGGCCGGTAGAGGCGGTCCACGGCGCGGTCGAGCGCCTGGTGGGCGCGGAGCAGACCGGCCGGCATCAGGTCCGGGTCGTAGAGGTCGGCGAGAGTCGCGCCGGGATGGGCGGTGCGGGCGTCGAGGATGGCCTGAGCGAGTGGTTCGAGAGGAGCCGTGTCAGCGTCCTTCGGGGGCAGCGGGAAGGTGTTGTAGACGACTCCCACCGAGTACATGTATCGGCTCTCAAGCCGACCCGTGACCGCGCGCATCCATGCCATGTGCATGGCCGAAGTCAGCACCGCGAAATCGGTGAGTGACGCATCGGAGAGCAGCCGGAGCTTTTGGCCTGGAATGTTGGGCGGAGCCAGCCAGCCAATCGGAACGTACTCACGCTTTTCGGAGCTGACGTTCGGCACCACTAGAAACGGGGCAGTCGGAACGACATTCACGTGATAGAGCGTCGGCGTCGCCGCAAGTTTTCGAGTCGGACCACTCTTGCTGCGCTCCCGATACGCTCGCACGGCGGCGATGCGCGCACGCACCTGCGGTAACCGCGCCAGCGTCTGTGGCGGCGCATCATGCAAAGCGAGAACCCATCGCTCGCCACCTCGAAGGTACTCGCGCGCGCTCACCAGAGGGCGCACGAACGGTTGCGCACCCGGCTCGACTTCAAGTAGGGCCTCCCGTTCCTCGCTGCTCAGGACGAAGTGTCCGTCGTCAATGAGCTTGCAGCCGGTGATCATCTTCGCCATCCCGTTGATCGGTCGGCTCTCCTGGCGCACGACCAGATGCGGGTCGGCTAGTCCCGCGCCGTCAATGAGATACGGCGAGAGCACGTCGTGCCCACTCTCGTGCGGGTCTCCTTTCGGATCAGTGTAGGAAAAGAGACGCCGCGCCGCCGGCACCCCGTCACGGTCATCCAGCCCGATGATCACGACATGCACATGGGCCATGCCTCGCGCGTCCGAGCCCCAAGCGAACGTCCGATGCGCGAACGCGATCTCCAGCCCGCAGCGCCCGAACAGCACGGGCCACAGTTGCGCCACCTGCTCTCCTTGGGTGATTGAGTTCGTGGCCACGAACCCGATCCGAGCGCGTTCGCCCGCTGGACCGCTCTTTTGGATGTAGTCCCCCGCAGTGATGAACCACGCGGTGACGTAGTCGAGCGTCCCGCCCGTGCCACCGAGTGCGGCGATGCGCCGGACCTGCGCCCGTTGGTCCTTTGACTGGAGCTTGGCCCCGCCGAAGGGCGGGTTCCCGAAGACGAAGGAGCAGTCCTTCGCCGGCAGCAGATCCTCCCAATCCATCTCCAGCGCATCCCCGCAATGGATGTGCGGTGTAGGAGACGGCAGTAGATTCGCGGTTGGGGGACACCCACTTTTACGCACGG
>VYDD01000420.1 GCA_009843625.1 Gammaproteobacteria bacterium
ATCCATGAACGCGCGCCCGACCCTCCTCGCCACCGCAACATTGGCCACCATCCTCTCCTCCTGTGCGCCCGGCGCCGGGACCGCCGACGCCGCCCAGTCGCCCCAGGCCGACGACGAGCCGGGTTGGCGATGGAGCGACGAGCGCGTCTTCGCGACCGTCAACGCAGTAAGGGCCGGACGCGACCTTACGCCCGCCAGCTGGCCGGGCGGAGCGCGCGCGGCGGTGCTGCTCTCCTTCGACGTGGACAACGAAACCATCCCCATCCGCAACGGGCAACCCACCATCGGCGGCCTGTCGCAGGGCCAGTACGGCGCCCGCCGCGCGCTGCCGCGGATACTCGAGATCCTCGACGAGCACGATATCCCGGCATCCTTCTTCATTCCTGCGATGAGTCTCCAGTTCAACCCGGAGATGCTGGATGCGATTCAGGCAGCGGGTCACCACGAGATCGGAATTCACGGCTGGATCCACGAAACCAACTCGCTGCTCGAGGCCGACGAGGAGCGGGCCCTGCTGGAACGCGCGGTCGCGTATCTGACCGAGGTCACCGGCGAGCGGCCGGTCGGTTACCGGGCCCCGTCGTGGAACTTCAGCCCCAACACCCTCGACATCATCCTCGACATGGACTTCCTCTACGACAGCTCGCTGATGGCCGACGACCGGCCCTACGAGATCGTCGCCAACGGCGAGCCCACCGGCCTGATCGAACTGCCCGTGGAGTGGATCCTGGACGACGCCCCCCTCCTCAACCCGCGCGGCAACAGTTACAGCGCCCCCCGCGACGTCCTCCAGGTCTACATCGACGAGTTCGACCGCGCCTGGGAGGAGGGCACCATGCTCGTGCTCACCATGCACCCGCATTACATCGGCCACCGCTCGCGCATCCTGATCCTGGAAGGCCTCATCGAGCACATAAACGCCCGCGGCGACGTGTGGTATGCGACGCACCGCGCGGTGGCGGAATACGTGCAGGGAGGGTGAGGGAGATCCCTGAGGCCGGGAGCTTCCCGGGTGAGCTCGGAACCCGGAGCTGTGGCTTGACGAGGGCCGGTGCGGCCGGGCTTCTCCTGCTGGTCCTTGGAGCCGCCGGTTGCCGCCCGGGCACGACCGGGCCCACCCTCGCCGACCGGAACCGGGCACCGGTCGCGGCGGCCTCCATTCCCGCCCTGACCCTGATCGAGGGACAGGTGGTGCTGGTGGAGGCGTCCCCGTACTTCGCCGATCCGGACGGCGACAGCCTGAGCTACGAGGCGAGGACGGACGCGGCGGCTGCGCGGGTCGCGGTCTCCGGCACCCTGGTGACGGTCACCGCGGTGTCTTCGGGGAGGGCGATCCTGACACTCACGGCTCGCGATCCGGGCGGGCTCGCGGCCAGCCAGAGCACCGGTGTGACGGTGCGGCCGAACCGGGCGCCCGTGGCGACGGGCTCGATTCCGGCGGTGAGCCTGGCCTCCGGCGAAACGGTCCCGCTGGAGGTGTCCTCGTATTTCGGCGACCCGGATGGGGGCGCGCTCAGCTATCAAGCCTCGTCTGCGAACCCGCGCGTGGCCCTGGCTTCGGTGTCCGGCCTGACGATGTCCATCGCCGGGGTGGCGGCGGGAACGACAACGCTGATGTTGACGGCCCGCGATCCCGGCGGCCTGACGGCGGCGCATGAAGTAGCGGTGACGGTGGTGCCCGGTCCGACCCTCGGTTTCCGGGAGGATTTCGACTCGGGCCTGGATGCGTGGGGCGTTGAACAGGCGGACACGATGGTGTCCGAGGGTGTCCTGGCGCTCACCAATCTCGAACGCGGCATCGCGGGCCGCGCGAACCGCAACCTCGAGGCCCCCATCAACTTCTGGGAGGCGCGCGCCCGCCTGGGACGCACGCGGACCGACAGCGTGGTGGCGTCGGTGATCCTGGCGACCGGACACGAGCGGTACGCGTGGTACGCTCTCGACGTCGGGTCCGGCGTCTCCGTCGGCGGGAGCGACACCAACTACAGATTCTACGCCCTGGATCGGACACGGTGGCCCCCGGAGAACCGCTGGGTCGTCATCGAGGGCACCTACGGGGTCTCGGATGCCGTTCGGGATGGTGCCGGCGAGTTCACGGAGATCGCCGCATCGCTGGATGATGGCGAGCTGCGTGCGTGGGCCGGCGAAACGGAGCTGTTCGCGGTCACCCTGGGCGACGACCATCCGACCCGCCTGATCGCGATCGGCCTGTGGGTCTTCCCGCTGGACGGGGCCGAGGCGAGAACCGCCCTCTTCGACTGGGTGGAGGTGAGCGGGACGCACACGGCCGGAGCCGCAACCGCCAGCGCCGCCACGGACGCACCGGCGACCGCAACCGGAAGGCCCGCGACACCCAGCGCCGCAATGGCCGCACCGGCGCGGATGTTGCGGCTGTCCGGAGCCGGGCCGGGGGCGCGCTGACGCCAAACGACCGTTACTTCGCTTTTTCGGGGCGCTGCCTCATGTTTCAGGCGGACCGACCTTGCGGCCGCGGGTCGGAAGCTCCAGCCACTCCACGCAAACAGGTATGTCTGTAATGACAGGTTCAGGTATGCTATCTGATTCCGGTGTCCATCCGTCGGGCGTGCTTCGGGGACGTCTCGTTCGTCCGCTGGCGCTGCTGGCCGTGACCTGGGCCGCCGCCTGCGGCGGAGACGGAGGCACCACCGAGCCCGCACCGGCGCCGCAGCCCAACCGGCCGCCGGTGGCGTCGGGGTCGATTCCAGCCCAGAATATGACGGCGGGCGAGTCGGTTACGGTGAGCGTGGGCGGCCTCTTCAGCGACCCCGACGGCGACGCCCTGACCTTGACTGCGATCTCGTCGAACGCGGGCGTCGCGAGCGTCGCCCTGTCGGGCACCAACCTCAACATCACGGCCGTGGCGGCCGGCAGCGCTACGGTCACCGTGACCGCCCGCGACCCGGCGGGCCTCTCAAGCGCGGCCAGCGCCAACGTCACGGTCATGGAGCCCAACCGGGCGCCGGTGCCGGCCGTGCCGGTCGCGCCCGCGCAGACGGCCATCGTGGGCGACACCCTGAACGTCGACGTGTCGCCGTTCTTCACCGACCCGGACGGGGACATCCTGACCTACACCGCCGAAAGCGGCAACACCTCCATCGCGACGGTGACGGTGGAGGGCAGCGTGGTGTCCGCCGCGGCGGTGGGCGCCGGATCGACGACCCTGACGGTGACGGCGACCGACCCGGACGGCCTGACCGGCTCCCTGAGCGTACCCGTGACCGTCGAGCCCAACCGGCCGCCGGAGACGACGCAGGACTCACTTCCCTCGCTGAGCATCCAGGAGCGCAATTCCGAGGCCGTGAACGTCGCCCAGTACTTCACCGACCCGAACGGGCAGGCACTCACCTATACGGCGGAATCGTCGGACGAGAGGGTGGCGACCGCCTCCGTGTCGGGCTCGACGATGACGGTGACCGCGGTGGCCATCGGGACCGCGACGGTGACGGTCACGGCGACGGACCCGTACGGTCTGACAGCCTCGCTGAGCGGCAGGGTCGAGGTGATCGAGCGGGTCAACCAGGCCCCCGAGGCGCAAGGAACGATTAACGATATCTCGCGGTCGGCGGGGTGGTCGGGAACGCTGGATCTGGAGGGAGACGATGCGCTTTTCGTCGATCCCGATGGCGACGAGCTCACCTACTCGGCGGAGTCGTCGGATCCCGGCGTGGCCGCCCTGGAGTTGACTGGCAGCCTGCTGCGCGTCAGCACCCTTGCCGAGGGGACCGCGACGGGGACCGTGACGGCAACCGATCCGGGAGGCCTCTCGGCGTCGGTGTCCTTCGGGATTACCGTCCTCCCCGCCGCGGGCCTCATCTTCCGCGACGACTTCGACGACGAGAGCAGTCTGGACGACTGGGGATTCGCAAATGCCGAGGGTGAGATCTCCGAGGGCATCCTGCGAGTGACGAATGTCTCGGACACTCTGTGGGGAATCGTCGGTCGCGAGTTCGAGTCGCCGCTCACATCCTGGCATATCGCCGCCCGTGTGGGGCGTCAAGCCGACTCGGTGCGAACTGCATTGCTCGTCGAGCCAGCCAATCCCGGCGAGTTGGGCACGGAGGCGATAAGGCTCGAAATCGGTGAGCGAGTGCTCAACTTCGGGGAAGGCAACACGGAAACCATAAACTATGCCTTGGTCGTCTTCTTTGAGCCGGAAGGCCGGGAAGAAGGTTGGTACTACATTTCCGGTAGCGACGGAGTCGCCTTCCGTGGTGTGTCGAGTGCCATCAACGACGGCCCCGGGGAGCTCACCGACGTCGCGATCAGCGTACAGGACGGTATCTTCGCGGCTGTTGCGGAAACGGACACACTGTTCCTGGTTCCGACGAGCGCACTGAGCTTCGGCGAGGCATTGTCGGGAATCACGCAAGTCCACCTGTGGACCTATGATCCGGCCATCACCGCCCCAAGCCTTCTCGACTGGATGGAGGTCAACGGTGTCGCGGTCGAGGGCGACTCCGCCACGGCCGGTGCGGCAAGATACCGGGCGGTAGTCCCGCTGGACGCCATGAACGATGCCGGCGCGGTCCGTGAGGTGTCACCGCAGATCGTGGGCGAGTCACCGCCCAGGGTCGTGGGCGAAGGGACCGCCGAAGCGCTCCCGGACCCCGGGTCGCCGTTAGGGTTGCTGGACCCTCTGCAGGGTGTTGCAAAACCGAAATGCAACAATATGTTGCCTTTTCGAAAATGCAACGCTGTGCAGAGGGGTGCGCGGGGGGGTAGAACCGCGAGGGGAAAGCGACGCGCTCCTCATCCGCCAAGCCCTCCCGGCTCCGCGCGCCGGAGGTGCTCTCAGTCCAGCAGGGCCGGGAGCACCTCCCCCGCCGCCCCCCGCAGCGCCACCGTGGCGGATCGGGTGAGCGGGGTATCTTCCAGGTTCACCTCGATGAGGCTGCCGCCGGCCTCCAGGGTGGCCAGCGGGACCGCCGCGGCCGGGTAGACCACCGCGCTGGTGCCCACCACCAGGCAGAGGTCGGCGCGCTCCGCCAGCGAGTAGGCGCGGGCCAGCACGTCGCCGTCGAGCGACTCGCCGAACAGCACCACGTCCGGGCGGCGCAGGCCACCGCACGAGTCGCACCGCGGCAGAGCGTCGCCCAGCGGCTCCGCGGGAAAGCGCGCCTCGCAGCGGTTGCAGCGGTCCCGCCCGACCGCCCCGTGCAGCTCGACCGGAAGCGCCGCCTCCGGCGGGCCCTCGCCCGCCGCCTCCAGCGCCGCGCGGGTGTGCAGGCCATCCACGTTCTGGGTCACCACCCCGGCCGCGCCGCGCGCCAGGAAGAACCGTGCCAGCGCGCGGTGCCCCGGATTGGGCGCGCACCCCGCCAGCACCGACCGCCGCCAGTCGTACCACTCCCACGCGGTGCGCGGATCGCGCGCGAAAGCCTGCGGGGTGGCGAGGTCCTCCGGGCGGTAGTTGCGCCACAGCCCGCCCGCGTCCCGGAAGGTGGGAACACCCGATTCCGCCGAAATGCCCGCGCCCGTGAGCGCGACCACCCGCCGGGCCTCGCGCACGAGCCGCCGCGCCCGCTCGATGTCCGCCGAAGCGCTCACAGCCCCCCCTGGAT
>VYDD01000210.1 GCA_009843625.1 Gammaproteobacteria bacterium
CCCCTGGGTACGGGTCACCCGGACCACGCGGTCGCCCACTTCCACCTCGGCCAGCGGTCTGCCCCGCGCGCCCTTCCGGGTGACAGGCACGTCCCCTGCCATCACCTGGGTGATCCGGCCGGCGGCCGTCACCAGCATGACCGCGTCCTGGTCGAGGACCTCGATCGCACCGATCAGGCTTCCTTCGCCGTCGCCGGGCGCGCGCATCACCACGCCCAGGCCGCCGCGCTTCTGCCGCGGGTAGCCGTTCACGTCCGTGCGCCGGCCCCACCCCTGGTCGGACACCGCGAGCACCGTGCCTTCCCGGCGGATCAGGAGCGCGGACACCACCAGGTCGTCGCCGCGCAGCCGGATGCCCTTTACTCCGAACGCGGTCCGACCCACGACCGGGACCTGCCCCTCGGCGAAGCGGATCGCGCGGCCGTGGCGGGTCGCCAGCATGACGTCGGCACCGCCCTCGGAGAGCATCACCGTGACGATGCGGTCGCCCGGCCGCACCCGCGAGGCGGCCAGCCCGGCCGGCCGCGGGTTCGAGAACTCCGACAGGCGCGTCCGCTTCACCGTGCCGCGCTCGGTCACGAACACCACCTGACCCTCCCCGGTCATGGTGTCGACCTGCAGGAGCGCTGTGAACGGATCCGCGCGGCTGCCCGCGGTGAGGCTGTAGAGCGACTGCCCGCGCGACGCCAGCCCGCTCTCGGGCACGTCGGCCACGCTCAGGAAGTGGACGTGGCCGCCTTCCGTGAACGCCAAGATCCACCCCTGGGTGCGCGCCACGAAGAGGCGCTCCAGGTAATCGTCCGGGTAGCGCGCCATCCCCGCGAGCAGCTTCCCGCTCGCCAGCCGGCGGCGGTACAGGTGCACGGGCATGCGCTTCACGAATCCCTGGTGGCTGACGGTGACCACCACATCCTCGTCCGCCTCCGCGGCCTCCACGGTCTCCTGCGCGGCGGTCTTCCTGTCCAGGATGGTTGTGCGGCGCGCGTCGCCGAACTCCCGTACCCCTTCCTCCAGCTCCTCGAGCATTACCTGCAACTGGCGGTACTCGCTCGACAGGATGTGGCGGAGCCGCCGGATGGTCTTTCGCAGGCCGACGAGTTCGTCTTCCAGCTTCTGCCGCTCGAGCGAGGTCAGGCGCGCCAACTGCATGTCCAGGATCGCGCCGGCCTGCCGCTCGGTCAGATCCAGCTCGCCCTGCAGCCGTTCCGCAGCTTGCGCGCGATCCTCCGATGAGCGGATGATCGCGATCACCTCATCGATGAAATCGAGGGCGCGCAGCATGCCTTCGATGACGTGCGCGCGGTCTTCCGCCTTCGCAAGTTCATGCTGCGACCGCCTCCGGATGACCTCCACCCGGTGATCGCGGAAGCGCTCCAGCATTTCCTTCAGGGTGAACTCGCGCGGCTCGCCCCGGTCCAGCGCCAGCAGAATTGCGCCGAAGGTGGATTGCAGGCTGGTGCGCCGGAAGAGCCGCTTCAGCACCGTGCCGGAATCGGCGCCGCGCTTCAGCTCGATGACCAGGCGGACGCCGTCGCGGTCGGATTCGTCGCGCAGGTTGGACACCTCGGACAGCGAACCCTTGCGCGACAGCCCCGCGATCTGGGCGATGATCTTGGCCTTCGAGGTGGCGTAGGGCAGCTCGGCAATCACCAGCTGCTCCCTCCCGCCGCGGATCTTCTCGCGGACCACGCGCGCCCGCATGACGATGCGTCCCCGGCCGGTACGGTACATCTGCCTGATTCCCTTGCGTCCGACGATGAAGCCGCCGGTCGGAAAATCCGGCCCGGGAATGATCTCCATCAGCTCGTCCAGCGTCGGCTCCTCGTCGTCCGTCAGCTTCCTGATCGCCGCAACCAGCTCCCCGAGGTTGTGCGGCGGCACGTTCGTGCTCATCCCCACCGCGATCCCGGCGCTGCCGTTCATCAGCAGGTTGGGGAGCCGCGAGGGCACCACGACCGGCTCCTGCAGCCGGTCGTCGAAGTTGGGCGTCCAGTCGACGGTGTCCCGCGCGATGTCGGTCAGCAGATCGGCCGCCACCCGCGAGAGGCGCGCCTCGGTGTAGCGGTACGCCGCCGCAGGATCCCCGTCGATGGAGCCGAAGTTGCCCTGACCGTCCACCAGCGGATAGCGCAGCGAGAAGTCCTGCACCATGCGCACCAGGGCGTCGTAGACGGCGCTGTCCCCGTGCGGGTGGTATTTGCCCAGCACGTCCCCGACCACGGTGGCGCTCTTCTTGTAGCTCCGGTCCGGGGCCAGCCCCAGCTCGTGCATGGCGAAGAGGATGCGCCGGTGCACCGGCTTGAGCCCGTCGCGCACATCCGGCAGCGCCCGCTGGACGATGACGCTCATCGAGTAGTCGAGGAACGACTCCCGCATCTCCTGCTCGATGGGACGCGGAAGAATGCGTTCCCTCGACCGGGCTATCTGCATCATGACTGCTCCTCGGCCGGGGACCTGAAAACGTGGGGCGCTCAGGCTTCGGCGGCCTCCGCGAACGCGGACGAAACCACCCGCAGCGGCAGCGACACCTGATGCTCGCCGTCGAGGTCGACATCGAAGGCGTAGCGTCCCGGGGTCCTGAAGACGATCCCGTCCATGTTCAGGATGTGGGGGATCTTTAGTTGTCCGCCATCACTCGCCGGGCCGGGCCCGAACTTGACCTTGCCGTCCAGGCGCAGGAGGTCCTCCCCCGACGGCCCGCGCAAGCGAATCCTGATGGCGTGTTCCCCGGCCTGCTCCAGCCCCGCCGAGAAGCGCAGCACCAGGGAGATGAGGCCGTGCTTGGCCGGAAACCGCGTGGAGGTGATCGAATCGAAGATGCCCAGGATGTTCAGCTTGCCCGCGCTGTCCACCGTGGCGGCGTCCGCCAGCAAAGCGAGATCTACGCGCACGCCTCGGTTCCTCCGTCTCGATGGGTGAGCAGCCTCTCGCCGAGAACCAGCCCGGCGACCAGATCAATCGTGATGTGCGCGGCCATGGCGGGCCAGATGCTCCCGGTCAGAATGAACGACGCGGCGAAGGCGAACCCGGCCACCCCGGTCGTCACGATACCCCGCGCTCCCTGGTAGGAATGTAACAACCCGAACGCCGCCGAGGTGACCGCCGCCGCCATCCACGGGCCCACCGACATCGCCCCCAGCGCCGACATTGCGTACCCCCGGTAGGCGATCTCCTCTCCCGTCCCGGCAACGAAGGAAAGGCCCGCGAAGTACGCCCTCTCGCGGCGGGTGCGTGGAAGCAGCCGGGCCAGGAAGGGCGAGTCGCGCAGGCCGGCGGCACGGGCGATCCACGTGAACAGCATCATGATCCCCAGCACCGCCGCGGCGATCGCGGCCGTCCACGCCACGAACGCAAAGGGGTCGAGCGGCGCCAGCCCCAACGCGCCCGGCCCGGCGCCGGTGACCCCCACGATCGCGCTGGCCGCTCCCAGGACGAAGATGAAGATCCCGGAACTCACGTACACGGGAATGCGCGCAAGCTCCTGGTTCTTCCTGGCCAGCCACAGTTGCGCGACGCCGTTGATGGGAGCGAGGACGAGCAGCACCGCCAGCAGGATCTGGTCTACGAGGTGCACGCCGCCGCCCTCACGCGCCGCTGTCCGATCTCTTCCACGCGTTCGAGGGTGGCGCGCACGTCCTCCCAGGTGCTCCGGTAGTTGAGGATGCAAAGGCGCAGCGAGTAGGCGCCCTGAAGCCGCGTCGAGGAGATCATCGCGAAACCGCTCCCCACGATCTCGTCCTGGATCTCGCGGTTGAGCGAATCCAGCGCCGGCGCATCCATGCCCGGCGGTCGAAAGCGGTAGCAGACCACGCCCAGGCTGGCCGGGCTGAGCAGCTCCAGGCGCGCGCGTCCCCGAATCCAGGCCTCCGCTCTGCGGGCCAGCTCGAGCGCCCGTCCGATGACCACGCGGAACTCCTCCAGCCCCAGCATCTGCACCGACATCCACACCCGCAGCGCCCGGAAGGAGCGGCTCAGCTGGAGTCCGCGGTCGGCGAAGTTCACGTGCTCCAGGCTCATGTCCGTGTCCTGCAGGTACTCGGGCATGATCCGGAAGGCATCGCGCAGCAGCGCCGGGTCGCGCACCATCAGGCACCCCGTCTCATAGGGCTGGAAAAACCACTTGTGCGGATCCAGAACCACGCTGTCGGCACGTTCGATGCCCTTGAGGCTCCTTCGCGCGCCTTCGTCGAGGACCGCGAAGCCGC
The DNA here is from genome assembly GCA_009843625.1 of Gammaproteobacteria bacterium. GTDB lineage: Bacteria > Gemmatimonadota > Gemmatimonadetes > Longimicrobiales > Gaopeijiaceae > BD2-11. The sequence continues at coordinate 4,206 of VYDD01000210.1, forward strand.
CATAGGCCCCGTCGATGTGGAACCAGAGGCCCTCGCGCTCGCACAGATCGGCGATGGCGTCCAGCGGATCGATGGCCCCCGTGTTGGTGGCGCCCGCGTTGGCGGACACCATGAAGGGCGTCCTTCCCTCGGCCCGGTCGTAGCGGATCATGTGCTCCAGCACCTCGACATCGAGCCGGTAACGGTCGTCGGTGGGCACGCGGCGCAGGTTGTCCGCGCGGAAGCCGCAGATGCGCGCGGCCCTTTCCACGGACGCGTGGCACTGATCGCCCTCGTACAGCATCAGCCGCTCGCCGTCGCCCGCCGCGTGGCGCGCGGCCACCATGGCGTTCAGGGTCGCGGCCGAGCCCCCGCTGGTGAACACGCCCCCCGCGGTCTCGGGCATGCCCAGCCATTCGCGGAACCAGTCGAGCACCACCAGCTCCACCTGGCTGGGGCCCGCCGATTCCAGCCATGTGCCCTGAAAGATGTTGAAGCCACCGGTGAGCATGTGGGCCAGGTAGCTCGGCCAGGTGGGCGAGGAGGGAATGAAGGCGAAGAAGCGGGGATGATCGATGCGCCCTGCGTAGGGCAGGACGTCGCGCACGACGCGTTCGATCACTTCGTCGGGATCGCGGCCGGTCTCGGGAGCCGCCTCGCGGAGACGGGCTTCCGTGTACGCCCGGTCGGCGGTGCCCCAGGCGCGGTCGTCGCGGAGGCCGGTCCAGCGGGCCACCACCCGGTCCACCATCTCGTATCCCAGGCGGCGCATCAGGTCGGCGTCCAGTTGCAGCGCGCCCGCTTCGGCGCGCGCGTGTTCGGGTGCGGGCCCGGTCACCTCTCCTCCTTCCGGCATTGACGGGCAGATACCGGGTTTCCAGTTTGTTTCTCCATCGCCCCGCGACCCCTCGCCGGGCCACGGAAGCAGACTCCAACCTCCCAAGGTAGCATGGCCGCAAGCGGCGTACGGAAAACCCCTGTCTTTCGAGTGATCGATGCTCTGGACGCGCCCCATGGTGGCCGCATTCTGCGGCTCCAGCTGCAGGACGGCCCTCCGCCCCGCGTACGCGACCTCCGGGGTTCGCGGCTCACCGCCACGGCTCCCGACGGAACCCGGCGCAGCGTCACGGTGACGGGGTTCGCGGCGTTCGGAGGCAGGGTCAGCAACCGCCGCCTCGCCGATACGGGCCGCGTCGACGTCCACGTGCGGGAAGACGCCTCGGGTACCGACTCGGTGTCGATCAAGTGGCTGCTCACACCGTCGTGAGGACGAATCGCGACCATCGCCTCTCCCCGACCGGCGCCGCCTACCTGCCCTCCACATCGAGCAGCGTCGAATCCTTCTTGAGTCTCCAGAGCAAGACATACACCACCTTTCCGTCTCCGAAGTAGAC
>VYDD01000177.1 GCA_009843625.1 Gammaproteobacteria bacterium
GGCTCGGCCCCGCCCGCGTCGCGCCCAGCCACCAGCGCCGTCCCGACCATGTCCCCCATGATGTTCAGCGTCGTGTTTCCCATGTCGACCAGCCGGTATATCCCGCCCACCATGGCGGCGATCTCGATCGGCAGGTTGAACGCCTGCACGTAGACCAGGGCTACCACGAAACCGCCGCCCGGGATTCCCCCCGAGCCCTGCGAGAGCAGGAGCCCGATCGGGAGGATGGCGAGCAGCGCCTCCGGCCCGAACTCCACCCCGGCCGCCTGGGCGGTGAAGACCAGCACCGCTCCGAGCATGACCGCGGTGCCGTCCTTGTTGAGTTGCGCCCCCAGCGGCAGCGTGAAGCTGTAGATCCGGCGCGGCAGGCTCAGCTTCTCCGCCTTCTCCAGGCCGACGGAGAGCGAGGCCAGGCTGGAGGAGGTCGCCGCCGTGGTCGCCCACAGCGGACCGGTATCGCTCAGGAAGCGCCGGGGACGCTGTGCGGTCAGGAAGCGGAGCACGAGCATGTACCCGCAGAAGAGCAACGCCTGCGCGCTCCACACCCCCGTCAGGAAGCGCGCCAGCCCGCCGAGCAGCTCGGCGCCGTAGCGCCCGGCGGTCACCGCCATGAGCGCGCCGATCCCCAGCGGCGCCAGCACCAGCACCAGGTCCACCAGGCGGCGGAAGAGGTCGGCCAGGTCGCGGTAGGCCGCCTCCAGCCGGGCGCGCGCCCCGCCACCGAGCATCAGGGTGGCCACCCCGATCGCGAGCGAAGCCACCACCACCTGCACGATGTTCCCCTCCGCGAAGGCCTGGAAGAGGTTGACCGGGATCATGTCCAGCAGGACATCCGCAAGCGACGGAACCGCGCCCACGGCCTCGTCCACCGGAGCGGTCAGCTCCATCCCGGCGCCGGGCCGCAGGAGCATCATCGCCCCCATTCCCGCGCACAGCGCCACGAGGTCGGTGGCGACGAACCACGCCAGGATCTTCGCGGCCAGCCGCCCGAACGCGCGCACGCCCGAATGGGCCGCCAGCCCGGCCAGCAGGTTGAAGCAGACCAGCGGCACCGCCGCCAGCACCAGCAACCGGATGAAGAGGTCGCCGACCGGCTGAAGCACCTCCGCCCGCCCGCCCAGGACGGCGCCGACGACGATCCCCACCGCCATACCGGCGAAGATCCGCGCGCCGGGCCCGAACCGGCGGCGTCCCGCTTCCGGCGGCCGACTCAAGCCCTGCGAACTCGGCGTCCCGGGCCCTGGCCCCTCAGTTCCAGGATTCGGCAAGCGCCAGCGCCCGGTCGAGCAGGATCCCGTAGTAGTCGGCCACGTTGTCCGCCGTAAGCGGAATCCACTCGTCGACCTCCACCGGGTTGCCTTCGAGGATCTCGCCGTTGGGCCGCAGCGTGTGGCCGATATTCCACATGAAGCCGACCAGCGGCTGTCCGCCGGGATCGAGAGTCAGCGTCTCCTCCCACTCCCAGGTGTTGGAGTAGCCCCCGGGCGGCATCCCCACCACCGGTCCCAGCCCGTTGTCCGAGATGATGGAGACGAACTGGTCCAGGTGCGACCCCCCGCTCGGACCCGAGATGATCGCGATCGGGCCGCGGAAGTGGACCGGCGCGGGCTCGAGGATGCCGTCCGAGTCGCGCGGGGCGTGGGCGCTCTTGAACGGCACCGAGTTCGAGTACGCATCGCCGCGCGCCAGGGCGGGCGCCACGTCCGCCTCCAGCCAGTCGAGCAGCCAGGTGCCGTCGTCGATAACCTCCGGCACCCCGGAGTCCATCGCGCCCTCCTCGGCGGCTTCGGCCCGCTTCTCGTCGATGAAAGGCTGGATCACGTCGCTCAGGCGCAGGTTGCCGAAGGTGGTCCTGAAGGGGCGCGGCTGCAGGCGCTGCATGGCGTAGGGTCCCAGCGAGCCGCCGCGGCTGCGGGTGACGTCCATCACCAGGGTGTGGTCCAGGAGGTCGTTGGCAGCTGCGTACTCGACCAGGCGGTCGACATCCGGGACCATGGTCTCCCGGAAGCCGTACCACACCAGGACGACGTGTCCGGCCGGGTCCACGGGCACCAGGAAGTCGTAGGTGGGGGTGCTCAGCACGTTGCGGGTGCCCGGATAGCGAGGCTCGGAGAGTCCGGACCAAGCGAGCTCGGCGGGTGCGTGCCAAGCGAGCCGGTGCTCCGCCTCGGCCCCGTCCCCGCCGGCCACCACCAGCGTGAGCTCCTCCGGGCGCAGCGCGGGCGGGAAGATGGCGCTGGAGACGGTCATGGCCTCGGCCAGCTTCCAGCGCAGCCCGGCCTCGGTGGAGTGGGGCACATAGACCGCGGCCGCGTCGTGCCACGCCTGCACCGGCATGCCGTTCACTTCGAGCACCCGGCTGCCGACGGGTGGCCCGTCGACTCCTTCCGCGACCTCCCCCACGAAGTAGGCGAGCTCCCCGCTCCCGTAGTCGGGGAACACCCTGACGCCCGCCCGGCGGGGCTCGGGGGCGTCCCCGCTGCTTACCTCCACGCCGGCGCTGTCGGCCAGCTCCAGGCCGCCGGGGACCAGGATGACATCCAGGTGGCGGTCGCGGCGGGCGGCGCTCAGAGCCGCCAGCGCGTAGTAGAGGTCCTCCTCGGTGTCGGCCGCGACGACGCGGTCGCGCAGGGCGCGCATCGCCTCGAGCGGATCCAGCCCCAGCGACTCGTTCTTCACGGGCGAGAAGGCCTCGCGGGCCTCGGTGCGGGCGAGGATGCTCTCGAACAGGGCGGCGCGCATGCTCTCGTTGCCGACGCGCCGCGAAGCGGATCCGGAGCCCTCGGGACCCGGCTCGGCACAGCCGGCGGCGAGGAGTGCGGCAAGGGACAGCGTGACCATCGACGGAGTCGGTGGGAAGGTCCTCATATGTCTCTCCGATTCAATTCCCCCGGGGACCGAACACGTCGGGCAGGCGGCGCCTCAGACAACCCAGAACGCGCTCCTGGACCCGAAGGGACGAACCCAGACCGCTGACCAGCTCCACGCGCTCCCCGGCCTCGGCCAGCTCAAGATACCCGTCTCTCACCGCGCGCAGAAAGTCGGTGCCGGCGCGCTCGATGCGATCCTCGCTCCCCCCCGCGGCCCGGCGCCGGGCCACGCCCTCCTCCACCGGCACGTCGAGCACCAGGTAGAGATCGGGCCGCAGATCTCCGGTCGCAACCTCCATCGCGGCACGCACGCGCGCGAGTTCCAGGCCGCGGCCGTATCCCTGGTAGGCCAGCGTGGAGAGGTCGAAGCGATCCGCAACGACCACGTCGCCTCGCGCCAGCGCCGGACGCACCACCTCGCGCACGAACGCGGCGCGCGCCGCCAGGATCAGCAGCAGCTCCGATTCCGCGGGCATCTCCAGATCTGTTCTCCCCAGCACCACCTCGCGTATGGCTTCACCCACCCCCGTGGACCCCGGTTCGCGCGCCAGGGTGCAGGGCACGCCCCGGTCGCGAAGCCACCGGGCAAGGAGCGCCGCCTGAGTGGACTTGCCCGCACCCTCTCCTCCCTCCAGCACCACGAAGCACCCCTTCACCATCGAGCCTTCTCCGACCCACTACCGGTAGTGGGTGACCCACGACGGGTAGTGGGCACCCCGGTTCGCCGCGGACAACCCGCTACTCGTAGTACTCAACGCCCAGATGGGTGATCTGCTCCTCTCCCGCGAGCCAGCGCAGCGTGTTCTTCAGCTTCCAGTGCTGGATGAAGATGTCGTGTTCCGGATACAGGCCGGGCGCCGTCTGAGGGCTCTTGAAGTAGAAGGAGAGCCACTCCTGGATGCCGCCCAGCCCCGAGCGCGAGGCCAGATCGAGGAAGAGCGCGAGGTCCAGGACGATGGGCGCGGCCAGGATGGAGTCGCGGCACAGGAAGTCGATCTTGATCTGCATCGGATATCCCAGCCAGCCGAAGATATCGATGTTGTCCCAGCCTTCCTTGTTGTCGCCGCGGGGCGGGTAGTAGTTGATGCGCACCTTGTGGTAGATGTCGCCGTAAAGCTCGGGGTACATCTGCGGCTGCAGGATGTGCTCGAGCACCCCGAGTTTGGAGACCTCCTTGGTCTTGAACGATTCCGGGTCGTCGAGCACCTCTCCGTCCCGGTTGCCCAGGATGTTGGTGCTGAACCAGCCCGAAAGGCCGATCATGCGCGCCTTGAAGCCCGGCGCCAGGATGGTCTTCATGAGGGTCTGGCCGGTCTTGAAATCCTTGCCCGCGATGGGAACCGAGCGCTCGCGCGCCAGATCCTCGAGCGCCTCGAAGTCGGCCGACAGGTTGGGGGCGCCGTTGGCGTAGGGCACGCCCTCCTTGAGAGCGGCCCAGGCGTAGAGCTGGCTGGGCGCGATGTCGGGATGGTTCTCGTCCATGCCCTTCTCGAAGGCGGCCAGCGAGGCGTGCACTTCGCCCGGGCGCACGTACACCTCGGTCGAGCCGCACCATACCATGACCGCGCGATCGCATCCGTGCTGCGCCTTGAAGGCGCGGATGTCCGCGCGCAGCTGCTCTGCGAGGTCGCGCTTGCTGGCGCCCTTCTTCGTGTTGGGACCGTCCAGCTTCTTTACGTATCCGGTGTCGAAGACCGCGGGCATGGGTTCGATGCCGGCCAGGAAGTCGCGAATCGGATCCAGATGGCGTTCACGGTGCAGCACGCCGGCCCGCACGGAGCTCTCGTAACCGTTGTCGGGAATCGGATCCCAGGCGCCGAAGACCAGATCGTCCAGCTTCGCCAGCGGCACCAGCTCCCTGATGAGCGGCGTGCGTCCCTCGGTGCGCTTTCCGAGTCGGATGGTATTCATCTGGGTGAGGCTCCCCGTGGGCTCGGCCATGCCCCTGCGAATTGCCTCCACTCCGGCGACGAAGGTGGTGGCCACGGCGCCGAAACCCGGAAGCAGCACCCCGAGCCGGCCGCTGGCCGGCGGAATCCGTTGTGGTTTTCTCACTGATCGAGTCCCCTGCCTGGGGTGAGCGTCGCCTTCCGTCCCGGCCACAGCTGGCGGGCGGTCAGGAACTGATGATGATGCGCGATTTCGCGCCTTCCTCGATGGCCTTCGAGATGCCCTCGTTCACACGGCCCAGCACCCGGTCGAAGTTGGCCTGGGCCGCAACCAGCCCCTGGTACGCCGGACTCGCCTGCAGGCGCCCGAACGCCTTTTCGTATTCCTCGGCCACTTCGGGCGCGGGTTCCTCGCCGGCGCGCACGCTCCGGGCCACGCTCTCCTCCAGCTTCGCGAGCTCGCTTCGCAGGGTCGCCAGCTCGCGATCGTCATCGGCGCGCCGCGCGGCACGTTGCAGATCCTGATACTGAGCGGTCCGGCCCAGGGCCAGACCCAGTTCGCGCGCCATCTCCTCGATCGCGGCCATTGAGCCTCCCGTTATCGATCGTCGTGCGGGTGCCGGTACCCCAGCACCATCCGTTCGCGGCCCGCCAGGTCGGGGATGACGCGCACCCGGGCGAAGGCGCCCGTGTCGTCGATCCGGCGCGCTGCCGGAGCCGCCTGATCGGCGCCCACCTCGAGCGCCAGCAGACCCGCCGGTGCCAGATGACGCGG
>VYDD01000131.1 GCA_009843625.1 Gammaproteobacteria bacterium
TCTCCGATTTCGGCAAGCGAGGCGGCGGGGTCTTCGCCGAGCTGGATCACGGCCTCGACGGCAAACACCTCTTCGAGGCTCGCGACGATGGCGGCCGAAGGGGGACCGTCCGCCTCCCCGCACGCGCCGAGAAGGAGGACCGCCTGGATTGCCACTGACCTGGGCATTGCGCGCGAACCACCCTGGCCGCTGACCCTCTTCGACACGTGCGATAACCCTCCTTCCATCTCGACAAGGTCGATCCTAAGGAAAGCAACCGGAATGCGCGAATCCGCGTTGCCAGGGAGCGTTTCCGGTTCGCACGGGCATCAAACGCGGTGGTCGTGTGTAGCATTTGTTGACACACAGCGCTGCCAACACCAACTTCGCGCCATGGCTATCCGGCAAACGCGAAACATCTCCCTGCCGCCCCACCAGGATTCCTTCATCGAGCGATTGGTTTCGGGGGGACGCTACCGGACTGCCAGCGAAGTGGTGCGGCAAGGGCTGCGTCTGCTGGAGGAGGCGGAGCATCGAAGGCTGCTTGAGGAGTGGATCGTCGAGGAGCTAACTGAAGAGGAACAGGGCAGGATCCCACCGGAACTTCTGGACGATGTGCGAGCGCACTTCCGCCAACTTGCCGATGCCGCTCTCAGCGAAGTCGCGGAGGACCGTCATGTAGATGGACCCACAGCCATGCAGCGGCTGAGGGAGCGCATCGAGCCAGTCGGGACAAGCCAGCCGACATCCGCTGAAGGAGATCCAGTGACTCGCTACGACGCATACGACCCCTTTGCGCGCGTCTACGATCGGCACTGGGGATTCTTCGCGGCCAGGGCGTACCCGATCCTCGAACACCTGGTCCTGGGGAGTCTTCCCTCGGGATGCGCCGTCCTGGATCTGTGCTGTGGCACCGGACAGCTTGCCGCCGAGCTTTCGCGGCGAAGATTCCGCACGACGGGCCTGGATGGCTCGGAAGCGATGATCGGGATTGCGAGGAAGAACGCTCCGGACGCGGATTTCGTCGTCCAGGATGTCCGCAACATCGCGCTGCCCGGCAGGTTCTCGGCGGTTTTCTCGACCTTCGACAGCCTGAACCACGTGATGAGACTGGACGAACTGGAACAGGTGTTTCGCAGTGTATTCGCCGTCCTGGATGGCGGCGGCTACTTCGTGTTCGACCTCAACATGGAAGAAGGCTTCCGGTCCAGATGGCGTGGATCGTTCGAATTCGTCGAGGACGATCACGTCTGCGTGGTTCGATCTTCACATGACGCGAACGAGAAGACCGGACGGCTGGATGTCACTCTGTTCGAGTTGAAGGCTTCAGGCTGGGTGCGGACCGATTTCCCTCTGATTCAGCGCTGGTACCAAGAGCGTGAAATCAGGAACCTCCTGCGGAAGGCCGGATTCGGAGAACTGCAGTCCCTGGATGAGAGCGAACCCATCCTGGAGGGCTCGATGCACGAAGGCAGGATGTTCTTCGTCGCCACAAACGGCGCCGCCCACTAGCCGCTTAGCCCCCACCCCTGCTCAACACCACCGCAATCAGCGCGCCGGCCGTCCCGTTGGTCACGACCCCGATCAGGGTGTGCCCGCCGACGGTGGCGAGTGTCTGAACGCCGTCCATCATGGCGTAGCCCATCAGCGCCATGCCCAAGCCCAGCAGACCCCCGAACACCGCCCCGGCCTGGAGCCCCTCCCAGCCACCGACGACACCCCTCCAGCTCAGGACGAGGGTGAGGACCGCTGCATGGAGGAGTTGGCCCAGGCCCAGCGCCCACCAGATGGGGATCGCCCTCGAAACCTCGTTGGCGAAGAAGTCTTCCAGAAGCCCGTAAAGGACGCCGCTCACCACGAAGAGCGTGACGGCCCCCGCGACCGTTGCCAGCAGAAAGCCTCTGGTCACGCTGTCGGGCCCCTGATCACGCGATGATGTCGTGAATCACCTCGCCCGCCACATCCGTCAGCCGGAAATCACGCCCGCTGTAGTTGTAGGTCAGCTTCTCGTGGTCGATGCCCATCAGGTAGAGGATGGTCGCGTGCAGGTCGTGGATGTGGACCGGGTTCTCGACGGCCTTGAAGCCGAAGTCGTCGGTGGCGCCGTAGGTCATGCCGCCCTTGATGCCGCCCCCGGCCAGCCAGATGCTGAACCCGAACGGGTTGTGGTCGCGACCGTTGACCACGCGGCCGCCGGCGCCTCCGCCCCCTGTCTCCAGCACGGGGGTGCGTCCGAACTCGGTGCCGCACACCACCAGGGTGTCGTCGAACAGGCCCCGTGACTTGAGGTCCTTGATCACAGCCGCAAACGGCTGGTCGGAGTCTCGGGCGTTCTTGCGGTGCTGGAAGATGTCGGTGTGGGCATCCCAGGGATCGCCCTTCGCGTAATAGACCTGCACGATGCGCACGCCTCGCTCGATCAGCCGCACCGCCATCAGGCATCCGCGCGCGGTGCTTCCCGGGCCGTACAGCTTCTGGGTCGCCTCGCTTTCGCCGCGGATGTCGAACACGTCCGGGGCCTCGGTCTGCATGCGGTAAGCGGTCTCCATCACCTGGATCGCGCCCTCGATCTGCGGATCCTCCTCCTCCAGGCGCTGCATGTGCAGCCGGTTCAGCTTCTCGATCAGGTCCACCTCGCGGCGCTGACCGTCGCCGTTCCTCTCCTCGCCGCGGATGTTGGGGATCAGGCGCTCCGGGTCGAAGTCGTCCTCGATCCTCGGCACCTTGTCGGAGATGTAGGTGCCCTGGTGGATGGGCGGGAGGAAGGCGTTGCTCCAGAGCGGCGGGCCGACGACGGTGGGCTGGTCCGGGCAGAGCACCACGAACCCGGGCAGGTTCCGGTTCTCGGTTCCGAGCCCGTACGTGAGCCACGATCCCAGCGAGGGCCGGCCCGGCTGGATGTGCCCCGTGTTCATCATGAGCAGCGAGGGCTCGTGGTTCGGGATCTCGGTGTGCATCGAGCGGATCACGCAGATGTCGTCCGCGCACTCGCCCACGTGCGGGAAGAGCTCGCTGACCGCGATGCCCGACTGCCCGTAGCGCTTGAAGCTGAAGGGCGACTTCATGAGCGCGCCGGTGCGCCGCTCGGTCTTGATCTCGCCGGTCGGCAGGGGCTGCCCGTGATACTTCTCGAGCATCGGCTTGGGATCGAAGGTGTCGACCTGCGACACGCCCCCGTTCATGAACAGGAAGATGACGTTCTTCGCGCGCGGCTCGAAATCGGGCCTGGGCAGCGGCGTGCCCATCGACGACACGAGCCCGTTCGAGGCCTCGAGCATCGACGTCCCCACGAGGCTCGCGAACGCCATCATGCCGAAGCCCGCGCCCATGGTCTTCAGGGCTTCGCGCCGCGTGCGCGGCTCCCCGTGGATCATGCCGCAGCCGTGGTGATCGTGATGATGATCAGACATCAGTCCACAAACCTGAATTCCGCGACGCTGAACAGCGCTCGCGCGTACTGGATCCATGCCTGCATGGAGGCGCGGTGCTCGGGGGTGTCGGGTGTGGCGTCGTCCGGGGCGTCCTCGCCCGCATCGCCCTCGTCCCGGACATCTTCATCCTCATTAGCCCCTGCACCCTCCGCGGCCTCGTCATCCCCAGCAGCTCCCGCATCCGCCTCCGATGCGTCTGCTTCGGCTTCGTCACTCGAATCATCTTCGAGCTTCGCCAGCTCTTCCGCCAGGAACGCTGCCCGGCGCTCTTCCAGGAACTCGAGGCCCGCCGCGATCTCGGGCTCGGTGACATCCCGTGAATAAAGCAGCGGATAGGCGGCTTCGATCATCTCACGATCGCGGAAGACGACGGAGGTTTCGTCGGTATCGTCGCCCTCTGCAGCGCCATTGTCGTGGTCGCCGTTGGCGCCGTTCCCGTTGCTGCCATTGCCCGAACGCCCGTTCCCTTCCTCCCCATCCTCCGCAACCAGCTCGGCGTCAGCCGTTTCCTCCAGCAGCCGCTTCACGAACAGCTCCGCCTGCCTGCGCACGAAGGGGCTGTTCATGAAGTAGAGACTCTGGCCGGGGACGTTGGTGGTGTAGCGGCGCTCCGCGGACAGGCTCGGGTTGGGGAAGTCGAAGGTCTGCAGGAACTCGTCGACCTGGAAGCGGCTCACCTCGCCGTAGATGGTGCGGCGATTGTTCTGTTCGTCGCGCAGGCTCTTCGAAGGCCCGCCGACGGTCGCGTCCAGATCGCCGGAGACGGTGAGGATCGCGTCGCGGATGCTCTCGGCGTCGAGCCGGCGCCGGTCCGCCCGCCAGTAGTAGCGGTTCGCCCCGTCGATCTGCTCGTTGGCCGCATGGCGGCCGCTCGCCAACTGATACGTCGCCGACAGCATGATGTCGCGGTGCAACTGCTTGATCGACATGCCGCTTTCGACGAAGCGCGACGCCAGGTACTCGAGCAGCTCGGGGTTCGTGGGCCGCTCGCCCATCACGCCGAAGTTGCTGGGCGTGTCGACGATGCCCGTGCCCATGTGCCAGCGCCATACGCGGTTCACGATCACGCGCGCCGTGATCGGGTGCGCGGCGATGGCTTCGGCGAGCTGCCGCCGGCCGCTTCCCTCGGCGAACGGTTCGGCGCCCTCCTCGTCCAGCACGGTCAGGAAGCCGCGCGGCACCGCTTCGCCGAGGTTCGTGGGGCTGCCGCGGATGTGGAGCGCGATGTCGGTCAGGTCCTCGGGCTCCCTGTCGGCCACGCCCATCGCGAAGGGCAGGTCGGGCAGCTCCTCCTCCAGCTCCTCGATGCGCTCGCGCATGGCCGAGATGTGATCCATCGCCACGCGCCCGAGCTGCCGCTCGAGCCCCCATCCGCGGAACCGGAACAGGCCCGGCGCCGGGAAGAAGGTGTCCAACTGGTTGTCGAGGTCGCTGCGGAAGATGTCGGAGTAGAGGTTGAAGCGCTCGCGCTGCATGGTCTCGAGCTCGAGCTGGTGCTGGTCGAAGAAGCTCTCGAAGCCGTTGGGCATCGGCGTCGACTTCACTTCCTCCAGCGGCATGCCTTTGGCGATGATGCGCTGGTTGCGCTCCTCGAGCTTCTCCTGCTCGGCGACCACTTCGAGCACCAGGCGCTGGAAAGCGTCCGCGAGTCCTTGGGCTTCCTCCTCCTCGGCGTCGCCGCGCGCGATCATCTCCTGCCAGTCGATGAGATACGGATAGTGCCTCGGTTCCTTGCTCAGGAAGCGGATCCAGCGCTGCAGCGTTTCGAGGTCGACCTTGGCCTGCGATGCGGCCTGCTCGGGCGGAAGCTGCGGCCTGCCTGTCACCTGCCAGGCGGCCATCATGTAGCGCGAGACCTGGAGCGAGAGCACGCGCGCCAACTGGTCGCCCTCGGTGCTCAGGTATTCATTGAGGCTCTTTCGGAGGCCGTCTATGAACTCCTTTTCCTTTTCGTAGGCCTCGGCTTCGTCTTCTTCCGCAATCGGGTATTCGTGATAGTCGGAGTTGTTGAAGATGCCGGCGAGGGCATAGTAGTCGTGCGTGCCGATGGGGTCGTATTTGTGGTCGAGGCCTTCAACCGCGACATGCCCTACGAC
>VYDD01000326.1:0-1957 GCA_009843625.1 Gammaproteobacteria bacterium
CACCCAGTTCCGCCGGGATGTTCCGGGTGCCGAGGCCGCCCATCTGATGGCACGCCGTACAGTTGCCCGACTTCAGGAGCCGCATGAGCTGCGCCTGATGCTCGAGGTTGGGCGAGATCCCGTTGCCGTCGTCGCCCGTCCCCGGGAACTCGTGCTCCTCGGGCACCTGGAGCAGCGACAGCCAGTAGCCCGCGGGATAGTATTCCGCGGCTGCTCGGGCATCGGGCGCCGGTACCGCCGTCAGCTTCAGGTCCGCGCCGGGCGAGACGCTGACCTTTTCCGAATCGACCAGGCCGTAGCCGCGCACCCAGACGTCGTAGCTGGCGTCGGGAAGGTCGGGGATCAGGTACCGCCCCTCGTCGTCGGTCACGACGATCCGGGCGAAGCGGGTGGGAAGATCGAGCGTCTCCGCGATGACCCAGACGCCGGCCTCGGGCCCGTTCGCGCCGGTCACGACGCCGCTGATGTCGTTGGCGTCGGTGGAGGGGGCGTCGGTGGCGGGTTCGCACGCGGTGAGTGCGGCGAGGGTGGCCAGGGCCGCGAGGACACCTGCGGTCGAGATCCGGCGATTCATTATCCGTGATATCGTCCAATTCCTCATGGCACTCCTCCCGCTCAGGCGCTCCCGAGACTGACAACTCGGGTACTCTGACTGATAGGACGGAGGCTGATGCCGGGCCAGTGCGTTGCCGCGGAGATTCTGCGGCCTTCTCAAGGCGGAGTGACGCCGGATGACCCAAGTGGTGGTAGATTTCCAAAGGTCCAATTACTGAGGAGAAGTCGATCATGGCCATGCACAACCCGCCACACCCGGGTGGCATCGTGAAGCGGCAGTGGCAGGCTCGCGAGCGTACGCAGGAGATCGCGGTCGAGCGCTTCGTTGCAGCGTGAAACCCAAACTCCTCTCGGGCGGCAACCCCCAGATTCCCAAAGCCGATGGCGATGCGCCCGTACAGGCCTACATCGCCGCCATGCCGGGCTGGAAGCACGATGTCGGCCGCTATCTCGACGCCCTCGTCGAGCGGTGCGTGCCCAGCGTACGCAAGGCGGTCCGATGGAACACGCCCTTCTACGGCATCGACGACCAGGGCTGGTTCCTCGCCTATCACTGCTTCACGAAGTACGTGAAGGTGACCTTCCTCAACGGCGGCTCGCTGCGTCCCCTTCCGCCGGTGACTTCAAAGTACGAGCACGTGCGCTACTTCCACATCCACGAGGATGATGAACCGGACGAGGATCTCCTGGTGAGCTGGATCAAGCAGGCGTCGGCGCTGCCCGGAGAGCGGACCTTCTAGTCCCGTCCGGCCGTCACGTTCGCAAAGAGGCCGTTCGGCGCCCCGGAATTCGCGGTCACGATATCCGGAAACCCGTCGCCGTTCAGATCCCCCAAACCCAACCCGTAGGTTGAGCAGTCCGCGCACCCGAAACGGAACTCGTGGAGCGCCGGGGGCTCGCCGCCCTGGTTGAAGTAGACCGCGTTTCGCGCACGCACGTTCGCAACGACGATGTCGGCGTCCCCGTCCAGATCCAGGTCCGCGAGGTGGACGGCGTAACTCTCGTCGTCGTCTCGCCCGAATGGCATGCTGCGGTCGAACCCGCCCGAGCCGTCACCGAAGTAGACCGCGTTCGACTCGCCGATGTTCGCCGTCACGATGTCCAGCGCGCCGTCGCCGTCCACGTCGCCCACAGCCACTCCGCGCGTCTCGTCGCTTCCGGTGCCGTATCCGCTCACTCGTTCGAAGCTGCCGCCATCGTTCCAATGGATGGTGTTCGCCCCACCGTCCCGGTTGGCGAGGACGAGATCCGGGTCCCCGTCGCCATCGAGGTCCGCGGCGACGACATCGATGGTCGAGTCGTCGCCGGCCCCGAACGGCGTGCCCTTGCCGAAGGCCCCCGAACCGTTTCCATGGAAGATGAAGTTCTGGCGGGCCCGGTTAACCACCAGGATGTCCACGTG
>VYDD01000326.1:1967-5496 GCA_009843625.1 Gammaproteobacteria bacterium
GCGACAGGCTTCGCGTGGAACTTGGCGTGCCGAAAGTGGCTCCGGCCTCGAACCGGCCCGTTCCATCGTTGAAGAAAATGAGGCTCCGAGTGCGGTCGTTCCCCACCGCGACGTCCAGGTCTCCGTCGCCATCGAAGTCGGCCAGCGGGACGGCGTAGCTGCCTGCCTCTTCCTCACCCAGCCGCCGCGCCAGCGTGAAGGCGGCGTCCCCGTCGTTCAGATAGACCCGGTTCTGCTCAGGCCAGTGGCGGCCGTTCGCGACGACCACGTCCAGCGCCCCGTCGCCGTTCACGTCGCCCAGACTCACCGAGGCTGTGAGCTCGCTGCCTCCGCCGAGCGACCGGAGTGGGCGGAACGTCCGCTCCTGCGCGACGAGGGGGGTCCCTGCGAACGGGGATGCGAGGATGGCGGCGGTGAGTAGCGAAAGGCATCGTTCCCGAACGAGCATCGTCAAGTTCCTCAAGCTTCTCATGTCCCTCTTCCCGCTCAGACGTTTTCCGAGCCAGCGATGCTCGAATTGATAGGACAGGGCTTGATACCGGGCCAGTGTCGCGCGCCCCTCGCGGCGTTGTCCGCCACAATCAGGCCGATGTGGCGGACAAATGATCCCTCCGCCTCGGTGCGCTACGCGTTCGCCCTTCCGGGCCGCAAGAGCAATGCGGCGGTGACGGCGAGGGCCGCAACCAGGCCTCCGACGACAAAAGCATCGTCGAGCGCACCGCCCAGGGCCGTCGTGAAGTACCCACGCACGCTGTTAGCGGTCTGCGCGCCACCCGGCAGCTCCATTGCCGTCGAGTCGAGAGCCGCTCCGGCCAGTGCCATCGACTCCATCCAACCGTCGGGAAGCTGGACGCGCAGCGACTCGGGGAGGATGTCCAGGAACCGCGAGGACGTGCGTTGCGCAACCACCGCGCCCATGACGGCCACGCCCACCGTACCTCCCACCGATCTCTGGAACTGCACTGCCGCCGTGGCGGCACCGATGTTCGCATGCGCAACCGTGTTCTGTACCGCAACCGTGAATACCGACGTCACGCCGCCGATCCCGATGCCCATCACCAGGATGTACGCGAGGGCCAGGACAACGCCGGTTTCGCCGGTCAGGGTCGAAAGCGCCAACATCCCGGCCGCTGCGAGCGCCGTGCTGGGCAGAGCCAACGCGCGCTGGCTCACGCCTGAACGAGAGAGAAGCTGTCCCGACGTTGCCGCACCGAGGACGATGCCCAGCATGATCGGGGCAAGAAATGCGCCGCTTTGCGCCGCGGACGTCCCCTGCACCGCCTGAAAGAAGAGCGGTATGAAGAGGATGCCTCCGAACATCATGAAGCCGATCAGGAACATGGCCGACACGGACACCAGCACGGTTCGGTTTCGGTAGATGTCCAGGGGCATGATCGGCCACGCCGCCCGGGATTCGATGGCCATGAAGAGACCGGTGACCGCCAGTCCGAAGACAAGAAGCCCGATGACCTGCCAGGAACCCCACGGATACAGGACGCCTCCGGCCGAAAGGGCCACGAGCACGGACATCGTGGCTACGACCAGCGCCGCGATTCCCGCATGGTCGATCGCCGGGCGATCTCCGGACGGGCGGGCGTGACGGGGATAGGACCGCGCGAGCCGGGCAAACACCGCCAACCCGACCGGTACGTTGACGAGGAACGCCCAGCCCCAGTGCACCCGGTCAACGACGACCCCGCCCACCAACGGTCCCGCGACGGCCGCCAGGCCGAAGACGGCGCCGGCAAGGCCGTGGTATCTGCCGCGATCCTCGGGGGGAGCCAGGTCCCCTGCGGCGGCGATGGCGTTGACCAGTATCACACCGCCCCCAATGCCCTGGAGGGCACGGAAGGCGATGAGCTGGTTCATCGACTGGCTCAACCCGACAAGGACCGACGCAAGGGTGAAGGCCGCGATGCCGACCAGAAACATGACCCGGCGCCCGTAGAGGTCGGCGAGCCTGCCCGCGATCGGCATGACCGTCGTCGAGGTCACCATGTAGGCCGTGGACGCCCAGGCGTACCTGTCGAACCCCCCCAAATCGGCGATGGCGGCAGGCAGCACGGTGCTCACGATCGTGTTCCCCATGGCGGCCAGAAAGAGCGCCGCCATCGCGCCGTGGAGCGCCCGCCGGTGTTGGTCGGGGCTCACCACCCCAACACCCCCGGCAGCCACAACACCACTCCCGGCACCAGCGCGACCACCACCGTAAGCCCCAGCATCAACGCAAGATACGGCCACAGCGGCCGCGCCACCTCCGCCGGCTCGACCCCTCCCACCGAGCAGGCCACGAGCAGGCTCACGCCCACAGGCGGCAGGAACACGGAGATGCCCTGGGTCGCCACGATGACGGCGCCGTAATGCACGGGGTCGATCCCGAGTTGCGTCGCCAGGGGCAGCAGGATCGGCGTCAACAGGACGACCGCGGGCACGCCCTCCAGGATCGCGCCGAGTGGAAGGAAGACGAGGATCGTGAGGAGCATGAAGCCGGCCTGCCCGCCGCCCATCCCCACCACCGATGCCGCCAGCGTCTGGGGCACCTGCATCACCGCGAGCACCCAGCCCAGGAGGCGCGCCGCGCCCACCACGAACAGCACCATCCCCGACACCATGGCAGTCTGGACGATCTTCCTCCACAGCTCGGCAAGCGTGAGCGACCGGTAAACCGCCCCGGCCAGCAGCAGCGCGTAGGCGACCGCCACCGCGGCGGCCTCCGTGGGCGTGAACAGCCCGAAGCGGATGCCGCCCAGGATGACCACGATCATGAAGAGGGGAAGCAGTGCCTCTCGCGCCGCACGGCGGAGTTCCGCGAAGGATGCGCGCTCCCCGGCGGGCCATCCCTGCCTCCGCGCCTGCCATCCGATCTGCGTCATCAGGCCCACGGCGATGAGGAGCGCCGGCACGATCGAGGCGACGAACAGGGCACCGATGGAGACGTTGCCGATAACGCCGTAGACGACCATCACGATCGCCGGCGGAATGAGGATTCCCATGCCGCACGCGGCCGACACGATCGCGGTGGCGCGCGCCCGACGGTATCCGTTCGCCGTCAGCTGGGGCACCATGATGCCCCCGATTGCGGCCGCATCCGCGGAGGTGGAGCCCGACACACCCGAGAAGAACATCTCGGCCATGATGACCACCTGCCCGAGCCCTCCGGGGAGGTGTCCAACGAGCGCCCGCGCCAGCGCCACCAGGCGGCGGCTGATCCCCCCGACGTCCATCAGGAAGCCGGCCAGGATGAACAGGGGGACGGCGAGCATGGGGAAGGAGTCCATCCCCGCGACGATCTGCTGCGGGATGATGACGAGCGGGAGGTCCGCCACCACGATGGCCAACACGGCCGCAACCGCGAGCGCGAAGCCGATGGGCACGGCGGCCAGCACGAGCAGGCCGAAGATGCCGAGCAGGAACGCGCCCATCAGCGGGGGTCCTCCCCCCCCCCCCCCCCCCCCAAGTGGACCCCCCAAAGCCCACCCGGCAAACGCGCCCCCCCCGTTGCCACGGCGTCAAGCCGGGTAAGCGCCGG
>VYDD01000438.1 GCA_009843625.1 Gammaproteobacteria bacterium
GTCACCTGCTGTCTACGCTTCACGACGGGCGTTGCCGCACGCCATGCAAGACTCGCTTCCGGCTGGCGGGCTGCGCCTTTGCCGGGCGGGAGTCGAACCCGCTGGACCGCGACGAAAGGTTTCAGTTCATGACATCCTCCTTTCCAGAGCTTAGCCCTGGCGCAATAAGCGTTCGTTCGAGCCGTGCGCGATCGACTGCGGCAAGCTGATTCTGGCGGTTCAGCGTGCGTTGGCAATCCCTTTTGAGAGGCCGTTCGGGAGGCCGGAGCCGGACATTTTTTCGTACTGGTAACATTTTTCGCGATGCGCTATGGCCGTGCGCATGGCGGTTCCTGCAATCGACATCTCCGCAGACGGCGCGTTCCCGGCAGTTGCTGTCGCGCCGATCTGGTCGCCGCCCGCCGCGGCATCGTTGGGCGACCGGCTTGACTGGAAGTCCATGCACGAACAGGCCCATGCCCGCGCGGAGCGGGAACGGGCGCGGGCGGACGAGGCCGAGGCGCGCTGCAAGGAACTGCTTTATGCCGAGAGAGACGCCCGGTCCCGGGCGGGCTCGCTGAAGTGGCACCTCGACAGGAACCGAGGCAAGCTGGAGGCGGCCGCCAAAGAGGCGAAGGAGGCGCGTCGCGCGGCCAGGCATGCGCTTCCCTTGCAGGACGAGGTGGCGCGCCTGACAAGGCTGCTCTCCGACGCCGGCATCGAGACGGGCCGCTGCGGCACCGTGGCGTCGCAACCCAGGGCCGGTCAGGGCCCGCAGGCCCGCGAGGCGAGGAGGTCCCCGTACAGGGAATCCGGGCGCCGGGGAAAGGTCGAGGCCCAGAAGGCCACGATCGACACGCTGCGTCACGAGGTCCGCGACCTTCGCAAGCAGGTCAAGGAGGCGGAGACCCAGGAGAGCACCATCCGGGGCCTGTCGGGAATGATCGAGTGTCTCCGCGGGAGGCTGAGGGACTTCCAGGACCAGAGGGACAGGATCCGGGTGCTGAACTGGCAGGTCGAGACCCTTCGCCTGGACCTCGACAGCGTGCGCGGTTCGCTGAAGAGGTCGGAAGACGAGAAGAAGGCGCTGGAAGCCGAGATCGCGGAACTCCGCGGGATCGGGGGCGTGCTGTCGAGGAGGCTCTTCGGCGGCAGGAGCGAGCAGCAGAAGAAGTCGGGCACGGGGCGCAACCGCGGCCAGCAACGCGGTGCATCCGCCCACGGCCGCACTCCGAGGCCCGAACTTGAAGAGCGGCACGAAGAGGTCAGTCCGCCGCCGGAGGAATGCGTCTGCGGATCCTGCGGGATGCCCTATGTGCCGAACGGTGTCGAGGAATCCGCCCTTGTCGAGATCGAGGTCAAGGCCCACAAGCGCATCATCGGCCGTCCGCGCCATCGCCGGACCTGCGCGTGCGCGTCCTCGCCGATGGAGGTGTCGGCGCCGCCGGTGCCCCGGCTCTTCCACAGCACGCACTACGGGATCAGCGTCTGGGCGTGCTACCTCTACGAGCGTTACGCCTGTTTCCGCACGCTCAACGGCGTCGCGGCGTGGATGTCCGGCCGGGGACTGGCGATATCGCCAGGGACGCTGGGCGACAGCACGCCTCGCATGATGCCATTGTTCGAGCCGGTCCACGAGGCCATCCTCGCGCACCAGAACGCCGCGACCCTGCGATACGCCGACGAGACCTCCTGGCGCGTGCAGGAATTGCGCGGCAAAGGCCGCTCGAGCCGCGCCTGGCTGTGGGCCTCGGTCAGCATGGACGCGGCCTACTTCACCATCGACCCCTCGCGCAGCGCCGAAGTGGCGCTCAGGCTGTTCGCCGAGGCGCGCCCCGGTACGATCATCGTCTGCGACCGTTACAGTGCGTACAAGCGCCTCGTTCGCCTTCTGGAGGACAAGGCGATTCTGGCGTTCTGTTGGGCGCACCAACGCAGGGATTGCATCGACGCTGCCGCGGGCCACCCGCAGCTGGAACAATGGTGCCAGGGATGGATCGAGCGGATCGCGGCGATCTTCGCATTGAACGACGCGCGGCTGCAGCATCACGACCCTGGCCGCAAGCGCCAGAAAGCCGCCTTCAGGGCGGCGACGCGCGAACTGAAGAAGGCGCTCGACAGCCTGTTCGCTGACGCCGAAGCGGAGCTGGCCACGTTGCCGGACGGCGCGCGCGAGGGCAAGGCGCTGCGCTCGCTGCTCAACCACCGGGAAGGACTGTGCGTGTTCGTGGACCGGCCCGAAGTGCCCATGACGAACAACACGTCCGAGAGAATCCTGCGCGCTCCGGCAATCGGACGCGGACTGAGCTTCGGTTCCGACACCACGGGCGGCGCCGACTTCACCGCAATCATGTACTCCGTTGTCCGCACGCTTTCGATGAACGGCTTCGACGTCCTGCGCTGGCTGGAAGCGTGGCTCCAGGCCTGCGCGGAGAACGGCCGCAAGCCGCCGGACGACCTGGCGCCCTGGCTCCCCTGGTCGATGGGCGAGGAGCGCAGGCGCGCGTTCATGGCGCCGGGATGACCACCGCCATCGAGTGCCGCTACCACGGCCGCGACTTCACCGTCGGCGAAATGGCGCTCATGCGCGCGCTTATCGCCGCCGATCCGCCGCCGACCCGCGCCGCCCTGTCCAGGGAGTTCTGCCGGCGCATCGGCTGGCTCAAGCCCGACGGCGGCCTCAAGGACATGATGGCCCGGGTCACCATGCTCGCGATGGACCGCGACGGGATCATCAGGCTGCCGCCGCCCAGGTGGCGGCCGGGCCCGCCGAAGCCCGTCGCGTTCGGACCCGACACCGAGCCGCCGCTCTTCCCGGTCCCGGCCACGCTCGACGAGGCCCGGCCGCTGGAGATGCGCATCGTCAAGGGCGGCACCCGCGAAGGCAGGCTCTGGAACGAGTTCGTCGCCCGCTACCACTATCTCGGCTACACGCGCCTGGTCGGCGCGCAGATGCGCTACGCGGTCCATGACCGCAACGGATGGCCGCTGGCCATGCTCGGCTTCTCCACCGCCGCATGGAGGCTGGCCCCGCGCGACAGGTTCGTCGGATGGACGCCCGGGATGCGCGAGAGAAACCTGCCGCTGGTGGTCGACAACCCGCGCTTCCTGATCCTGCCCTGGGTCTCGATCCCGAACCTGGGGTCCCACATCCTCTCGCTCGTCCGCAGGCGGCTGCCCGGGGACTGGAGCGAGCGGTACAACGTCACGCCGGTGCTCTGCGAAACCTTCGTCGAGGTTCCGCGCCACAGCGGCGGCGTCTACCGGGCCTCGGGCTGGATCCGGGTCGGAACGACGACGGGGCGCGGTCGCGACAACCGGAACAACAAGGCCGAAAAACCCAGGAAGGACATCTGGCTCTGCCCCTTGAGACGGGACTGGAGGCGCACCCTCAACCGGTAGAATCCTCGCTGTCGACCCGCTTCGCGTCCCGACTCCTGGGCGTTTTCCACGGCTCGAACGAACGCTTACATTCGTTGTAACCGTTCGGGGAAGCCGTGGACTATGCAAGTTGCTTCATGACGCTGGTAGCAGAAGCTGAAGGAATTCATGCCTTTGCGGTGATTCACAATGTGCGCCCTGTTGAATCTCCACGGCTTGCCCGAACGCTTACCATTCGTTGCCGAGTCGCGGTGTTGCGATGGTGTTGACACGCTGCCTGAAGGGTCCGCAGGCGTTGAACTTTACCAATGACTTCATCGCGTTAGGTCTCCAGCATTTCCGTTCTTGCGAGATCGAGAACGCCTCGACCGCCTCCCGCGAGACGCCCGCGATCTCGAAGCGCCCGTCGGCATGGGTCTTCTCTATGCCGTAGCCGAGCCTGGAGAGATTCGCCGCCAGCTCGTTCCTGTAGAGCATGCCGATCAGCTTCTGCCGGTCGTACAACCCCTCGTTGCCCATGGACCGCCATTTCCCGTCCTCGCCCCTCGTCATGTTGGCCAGCACCGCGTGCGTGTGAAGCTGCGGATCGAGGCTCCGCGAGGCGTCGTGCCGGAAGGTTGCGGCGACGATCCGCTGGTTCCTGACCCGTGCCATGGCCCCCGTCTCGGGATCCTTCATGCGGGTCTCCGCCGCGTTCCGCTCGACCCAGTCGAGCGTCGCCCTGACCGCCCGGTCGTGGGCGTCAACAATCCGCCGGTCGCCGCCCACCAGCGCCGCGAGCGACACCGACTTGGGCGCCGAGAAGGTGAGGTCGCGGCCGGGACGGTGGAGGATCTCCCCGTCGCGACCGCGCCGCCCGAGCCGCGTGCCCGATCCGTCGGGAACCCGCCCCTCCAGCACGGCGCGGAACGTCTCCGGATCGACCGGGCCCTCCAGCCCGAGATCCGCCGCGCCCCTGCCCGCCCAGGCGCTGGCGTCGCGGTGCGCGGGATCGTCGCGGTCGTAGTAGCCGTCCCGCTCATAATAGCGCGCGCCCTGCCCCGCCGAGGAGATCGCTCCGATCGACAGCATCTCAGCCCCAGTCCCCGTCGCCGGACGATGTCGGGATGCCGACCGCTGTATCTGCCGGACCTTCGCTCGGCAGCGCCTCGCCCGTCCTGTCCTGCGGTATCCCGTCCGGCACTTTCGCCGCGTCGCGCGATTCGGCACGCCGTGCATTCTCGCCACTTTTCCTTTCGGCACGCTGCGCCTTTCGCCCGCCTTTCCTTCCGGGCATGCCGCCCGCCTGCGCCGCCGCCTCCGCGCGCGACCCTTCGGGCGGAGGAAGCGCCAGGACCTCCTGCAACGCGGCCGGCTCCGGCGGCGTGTCCCTCGCGACGCCGCCATTGTCGCGGGGCGCCTTGCCTCTTTTCCCCGGACCCGGAGCCGCGCGCACGCCGGTCTCGGCGGCGTTGTCCGCGTCGGCCCTCGCCGCAGGCACCGCCCCGTCCGCTCTGTCTTCGGCTTCCGCCTCGTCGCCCTCGCGCGGCACGAACCGCGCGGCGGCAGCGGGCCGCTTCACGTATCTCAGCCGGATCGAGGCGACCGGGAAGGGGCCGGGGAACTTGAGGTAGCCCGAGAGGTTCTTCAGCCGCATGATCTCGGAGGGCAGCGCAAGGGCCCGGAGCTCGCGCCGCGGCGTCAGGCTCACGCCGTCCCGGATCGTGTTGGCCCCGTACGAGAAGCCCTCGGCCACCTCCTCCACCTCGCTCCGCCCCAGGCTGTCCGCCGACCACTGCGCCGTGTCCCGGTCGGGTGCCGCCAGCACGACGCGGGTGCCACAGAGGCCCGAGATCGTCTCCGCGCCGTTCCGCCCGTAGAGGTCGCGAAGCGCCGAGGCGACCTGAACGCCGAGCACGAAGCAGCCGCCGAACTGGCGGGACTCGGCAAGGCCGGGCTGCAATGACGGCACCTGGTGCAGCGTCGGCAGCTCGTCGAGGATCACCCAGATCCGGCGTCCCTCGTCCTGCTCCAGCGAGAGGAGCGCGTTGACCGCGATCTCCAGCCAGGTCGAGATCAGGCCCCTGAGGCTCGCGTGCTGGTC
>VYDD01000170.1 GCA_009843625.1 Gammaproteobacteria bacterium
GCCGGCGACCCGGGTGAACGCGCGAATCCTTCCCCGGGTAGGACCGTATCGGTCACCGGATCCGCACGCCGCCGATCACAACCGGACTGAACGTTGCGCAGACTCCTTCTCTCGCTCGGCATCAACGCGGCCGCCCTCTGGGTCGCGGCAGAACTGGTCGCGGGCATCCGGCTCGGCGAGCGGTTCGAAGAGGTCGTCGTGGTCGCGGCGATCTTCGCCTTGGTAAACGCCTTCATCCGACCGGTGGTGAAGTTCTTCGCGTTTCCGGTCATCCTCCTCACCCTCGGGCTCTTCACCCTCGTCACCAACGCCGGTATGCTCATGCTCGCCGACCTGCTGGCGGAAGGGCTGTTCGTGGCCGGCTTCGCATCGGCTCTCGTGGGCAGCGTGATCATCTCGTTCGTGAGCGTGGTGCTGGGGTCCATCCTGGACGTGAAGAAGAAGAAGCGGGACTAGCTAGGGCACGACCGGATAGTACCACACCCGCTGAATCAGGCCGTCGCGCACGTGGTAGACTGCGAGCGAGGCCTGGGACCGCTCTTCCCCGTCCGGGGCCGTCCACGACGCCCGTTCGCGCACCGCCACGTAGTCGCCGGTGACGACCGCCTCCTCGATCTCGGACCGCACGGTGGGCTGTGCCTCGAAGTAGGTCGCCATGTAGTCGCGCAGCATCTCGCGGCCCCGTACTTCGACCGACGTGATGCTCCCCTGCACGTTCACCCATTCCACGGCCGGCGACACCCACGAAAGCAGATCCTCGGCATCGTGCCGGTTGAAGGCATCCACATGCCCCTGCACCACCGCCAGCGGCCCGACCACCTCCGCGTCGGTCTCCGCCTCCGAGGGTCCGGAGCATGAGGCGCCCGCCCATCCCGCCATGAGGGCCGCGCCGACGGCCAACCACATCCTGCCCATCCTCTACTCCTCCGCCAGCACCATCTCCGCCAGCGTCCCCAGATCCGGCACTTCCAGATCGGGCCGGACGCTCACGGGCATCGTAGCCCCCGATCCGCCGTGAGGGGAGACCCTGTTCACATGCACCGTGGCGAACCCGAGACGCCTGGCCGGGGCGATGTCGTGGAAGAGGCTCTGGGCGACGTGCAGAATGGCGTCGACGGGCAGGCCGAGGCGCTCGAGCGCCAGTTGGAAGTTGCGCGCGTCGGGCTTGTAGCTGCCGACCTGCTGGGCGGTGACGACTTCGTGGAACTCGACCCCCAGGCGGCGCGCCGAGAAGGCGAACAGGTCGTCGTCCACGTTGGAGATCACCGCCAGCCGATAGCGTGACGCAAGGATGCGCAGGGCGGCCACCGTGTCGTCGAAGGGAGCCCAGCGGGCGATCGACTCCGGTAGCGAGGCCCGCTCCCCGGGGCCGGGCACGAACCCCAGCTCGCGCCCGAACTCGTCCACCACCCTGGAGAGGACATCCCGGTAGGTGCGGTAGGGACCGGCCTGGATGGTCGACTCGAAGCGCGCGAAGTGCTCCAGGATCTCTGCGGGAGGAAGGTCGTGGCCATGCGCGCCCAGCACGCGCTCGACGGCACGCAGAATCCCGCTCTCCCAGTCGATGAGCGTGCCGTAACAGTCGAAGGTGAGGACCTCGAAGGAGGAGAGCTTGATCGCGTGCACGGGCCTATCTCCTTCTCTGCGCGCGCCGCTGCCGCGAGCGGGCCACCGCCTCTCCCACCAGCGGCCCGGCCAGCCCGCCGATGGTGCCTCCCAGCACCATCATGAACCCCAGCGGACCAAGGGTGCGCACCAGCCCCACCCCCGAGCTGATCGCCTGGTAAATGCTCGCGAGCCCGAAGGCGAGCGCGCCGACCACGAACCCGATCAGGGTGCGCCGCACGATTCGGTTCATCGGCCCTCTCCCGTGGTGGTCTCATCGCGGGTTGCGCCGTTCACGCCCGACCCGTCCGCCAGCCCGCGCGTCTCCAGAAGATAGCGCGCCGTCGCACGGTATTCCTCATCCGTCATGGTGCCCGGAGCCTCGTAGGGCATCGCCAGGCGCAGGTAGCGGGTCAGCGTCTCCTCGTCGCCGCGGGACGCCAGGGTCGCCGCGGTGATCTCGGCCCCGACCTGGCCCTCCACATCGTGACAGAAGGCGCAGCGTTGGGCGTACACCAGGGCGCCGTCGATCTCGGGGCCATCGCTGCAGCCGACCAACAGCGCGGGGGCGGAAACGGCGGCCCGGGCCAGGACGAGCGCCACCGCCGCGCGCGCCCGACCTTTCACTCAGCTCACCTCCACCGGGTGCGGAAGCGCCAAGTTGAGCAGGTAGCCCTTCTGGTTCCACACGCCCTCCATGGGCTGGGTGTTGCCGGCCGCATCGGTGGCGCGGGTGCGCAGCGTGTAGGAGCCGGGTGAGGCCTGCCACTCGAACTCGAAGCGCGTCCAGGCGTAGCGCAGGCGAGGGCCCATCAGCCGCGCGGGCGCCCAGGTGGCGCCGTCGTCCGCGCTCCATTCCACCGACTCGACCGGACCGTCGTTCGAGTAGGCGAAGCCGCGGAGCCGCGTTCTACCCGCGGGGACCGTCCCCGGCCAGGGAAGAGCCAGCGCGCTCTTCACCGGGAGCGCCGTCACAGGGGCGCCGTCGGCGGGCGCGTACTGCTCGGCCGGCCAGTCCGGGCCGATCAGGACGTAGGAGGTGGTGTTCGCGCCCACCCAGATCGGCTCGGTGGAGACCTGGATCTCCCCGACCCACTTGATGCTGTTGCTTCCCGCCCAGCCGGGAACCACGCCGCGCACGGGGAACCCGTGGTCGGCAGGCAGCGGTTCGCCGTTCATAGACAGGGCGAGCAGGGTATCCGGATCCATCGCCTTGTCCACCGGCATGGGCCGGCTGAAGCCCCCGTCGTCGAGGCCGACGAGGTTCACCGCCACCGCCTCCGGCCGCAGTCCGGCCGCCGTGAGCACTGAAGCCAGCGACGGTCCCGACCACGCCGCGCATCCGACCGCCCCCGTGCCCCACTGCGTGCCCTCGGCCGCCTGCCCCAGCACGCGCGCGTAGAAACCGCGCCAATTGCCGGCGCACTCCAGGTACGCGATCACCGACTGGCTCGGCAGCGCGCGCAGGTCGTCGAGGCCGAGCTCGATGCTCCGTTCGATGCCGTCGCCGGTGACGCGCAGCCGGTAGTCCTCGGCCGCGATCACCGGGGTCGGGGCGTGGTTGCGCACGAAGAAGAGGTCGTTGGGGGTGATCAGCCCGTCCAGGAGCTCGAGCCGGCTTTCCAGGTTGAGGGCGTGGCGGATGAAGGGATCGGGATCCTTGAACCACGCCGTGTCCAGTTCGGGATCGACGGCGCCGGTATCGGAGCGGCAGCCGGGGAGGAAGGCGGATGCTCCGCCCGCGGCCAGCAGCGCCGCGAACTGCCGGCGGGAGAGCGAGCCGCTCGGCAACCCCTGCTCCTGCCGCCCGCTCACGACACGATCTCGATTACGAGTTCGGTGGAGAACTCGACGCACCCGACCAAGGTGCGGTAGACCGGACAGTACGGGTGATGGATCTCGTGCGCCCGCCGCGCGCGGTCCTCCTTCCCCGCCTCCATGCGCAGGTGGTAGCGCACGTGGACGGTGCGTATCACGAGCACGCCGTCCTCCTTGTCGATGCCGCCCTCGACCTCCGAGGTCAGGCGATCCTGCCCGGCCGGTATCCCGCGCGCCTCCAGCGCGCCGCCAAGGGTTCCCGTCAGTCAGCCGCCGGCTGCCGCCACGATGTAGTCGAGGGTGGTGGCCACCGGTGTTTCGGGCTCGACGCCGTAGTGGCTGGCGATCTCGCTGTGCACCCCGAACAGGACGGGGTCGGGTGTGGCCGGCAGATGCGCGTGGCGCAACGGGCCCGCCTTGCGCTCGATGCGGACTCGGGAGGTGTAGACCACGGGTTGTCTCCTTGAGTGACGGCTTGCGATTGTGTGCGTGTTTGCGGTGGCGTCTGCGCGCGTGCGGTGGCGGCTGGTGCTTGCGATGGTCTGGCGGGGGGCGGGCTCCTGGGCCGGGGCTCGGGGCGCTGCCGGATCGGGGAGTGGACGCCGCTACACGGCGACCGCGCGGGACCTGAGCTCCTCCATGGCTGCATCGACCGCACCCGCGGTGTCGACCGCGCACCCGCTCGCCCCCAGGGCGTCGCCCACGGCGCGGATGGTGCGCCGCAGCAGGTCCGCCCGGGTGGTCACGTAGCCCATGTGCCCGACGCGGAAGTACTGGTCGGCCATGGCTGGATGCAGTCCTGCCGCGACGATCACGCCCCGCTCGACGATGCGGCCCACCAGGGCGGCGTCCACGCCCGCCGGATACCGGACCGCGCTCAGGGTATTCGCGCAGTGCGCGTCGCTGGCGGGGACCACGCCGAGCCCCATGTGCGCCCAGGCGGCGCGCATCGCCCTCCCCGTGCGGGCATGGCGCTCGATGCGCGCATCCACCCCCTCGAGCCCGTCCAGCCGATCGGAGAGGATCTCATCCAGCGCGACCTCGGCCGCGACGAGGAGGTTGGTCGCGGGGGTGGCGAAGTAGCTCATCCGGCCCGCCTCGTGGGTCTCCATGATGGGCAGCCAGACGTTCCAGTCGAGGTACAGGGGGCAGGGTGTGCGGCGCTTCCGGCTCGCCTCCATCGCGCGCGGGCCGGCCACGAAGAGCGCCAGTCCGGGCGGGAGCCCCATCGCCTTCTGCGAGGCGGTGAAATACACGTCGGCACCCCATTCGGACATCTCGAAGGCCTCCGCCCCGGTGGCGCAGACGCCGTCGAAGACGGAGAGCACTCCGCGCGAGCGCGCGAGCGCCGCCAGGGCGGCCGGATCGACGAGCACGCCGGTCGAGGTATCGACATGGGTCGCGAACAGCGCCTTGGCCGCGCAGGCGTCCAGGGCGGCCGCCACCTCCTCCGGCTCCGGCCGCTCGCCCGGCGGACTGACCACCGTATGGACCTTGACCCCGCGATGCTCCAGCACCAGCCGCATGCGGTCGGCAAAGTAGCCGGTGTCCACGAGCAGGGCTTCGTCGCCCGGGTCGAGCAGGTTCACCGCTGCCATGTCCATCGCCAGCGTCCCGCTGCCCGCGACCATGAACGGCTGCGCGCCCTCCCCGGCTCGCCACACTTCGCGCATCCGGCTCAGTGACTCGCCGAACGCCTTCACCACAAAGGGTTGGCCGTGGCCGGGAGGCGGCCTCGAAAAGGCGCGCAGCACCTCCGGGGAGACCTCGATGGGTCCGGGGATCATCAGCAGGGGACGTTCGCTCATGGCACCTGGCAAACGGTTGAAGTCTGGGGAGCGCGGCACCTGTAATCGCTCTCGCCCGGGTGCCGAAGCTAACAAATACGGCGGAGCCCCGGAAAGCTGCCCGACATCCCCGATCTTTCTGTTCTTCCCCGTGCCTCCCATTATGCCCGGCGGACGCTCCCCATCATCC
>VYDD01000475.1 GCA_009843625.1 Gammaproteobacteria bacterium
GTGGTGGTGTGGGTTGCGGGGTGAGTGATCGCTCAGGCCGCCGACCTGCGGCCTACGCAAACACCGACACCACCTGGTACACCACGAAGGCCGCCGTCCACGCCAGCACGGTCATGTAGCCGAACTGGAGGGCGGGCCACTTCCAGCTGCCGGTCTCGCGCCGGGTCACGACGTTGGTGGGGAGGCATTGCATCGCCAGCACGAAGAAGACCAGCAGAGCCAGCGCGGTCGCGGTGGTGAACACCGGGCTGCCGTCGGCGTGGCGCTGCGCGCGCAGGGTCGCGCTCAGGGTCTCCTCGTCCTCTGCGGCATCCTCGCCGATCCCGTAGACGATGGCCAGGGTCGCGACGATCACCTCGCGGGCGGCGAATGACGAGATCACCCCCACGTTGATCTTCCAGTCGAACCCCAGGGGTGCAAAGACGGGCTCCACCGCCTTGCCCACGCGCCCGGCAACCGAGTATTCGAGCTCGTAGGAAGAAAGCAGCGCCCCCGCCTCCGCCTCCAGCGCCTCGGCCTCCGCCTCGTCACCCGCGATGGCAGCGGCGGTGCGGAGATCCGCCACCCGGGCGATCGTTTCGGCCGGAACGACCGTGCTCCACTCCGACTCGTCCAGCTTCGGATAGGTGGCGAGCACCCACAGCACGACCGAAATCCCGAGGATGACGGTGCCGGCGCGCGTGACGAACGCTCGCCCGCGATCATATGCGGTCAGGAGGGCGTTGCGCAGCGACGGCAGCCGGTAGCGGGGCAGCTCGATCACCAGCGGGCTGGAGGCGCCGGGGAGAATGGTGCTCTTGAACACGAAGGCCATCCCGATGGCCGCAGTCATGCCCAGCAGGTAGGCGCCCGTGAACACCAGGCCCCCGACCACGGGACGATCCGCGAAGAGCAGCGCCGTGATCATCACATAGACCGGCAGGCGCGCGGTGCAGGTGAGAAGCGGGATCACCAGGATCGACACCAGCCGGTCGCGCCAGTTCTCGATCACTCGCGTGGACATGATCGCCGGGATCGCGCACGCGTGCGCGGACAGCATGGGCACGAACGCGCGGCCCGGCAGCCCGACCCGGCTCATGGGCCGGTCGGCCACGAACGCCGCCCGGGCCAGGTACCCGCTGTCCTCCAGGAGCGTGATCAGGAAGAACAGAAAGCAGATCTGCGGCAGGAACACGAGCACCCCGCCGATCCCGCCGATCAGCCCGTTCACGACGAAGCTGTTCAGGTCTCCCGGGGGCAGAATGGCGCCGAACACATCCCCGGCGAACCCGAAGCCGGCCTCGATCCACGCCATCGGATACTGCGCCACCGTGAAGATCGAGATGAAGACGACCGCCATGATGAGCACGAACCCGGCCACGCCGTGGATCGGATGGGTCAGCCAGCGGTCGATGGCCTCGGTGAGGCGGAGGGACATCAGGCGCGTGCCCTTTGCCGCCCGAACCGCCCGCGCGCCCACCTCTTCCGCCCAGTCGTAACGCGCCTCGTGCGGGCAGGTCGTGCACGTGCCGCACGCCGCGATGCCTTCCGGGAGCGCCGGCATCGCATCCGGCCCCGAATCCAGCACGTAGGCGAGTTCCCGCTTGAGCAGATCGAAGCCCTGCCCCGAACGCGAGTTGACGGCAACGACGGGCGAGCCGAGTTCGACGGCCAGTGAATCGGTGTCGATCTCCAGCCCGTCCGCCTCGGCCAAGTCGATCATGTTGAGGGCGATGACCATGGGTACGCCCAGCTCCCGCACCTGTCCCGCGAGATAGAGATTGCGGGCGAGGTTGGTGGCATCGACCACGACGATGGCCGCCTGGGGCCTGGGTCGGCCGGAGAGCTTTCCCAGGAGGGCGTCCCGGGCCGTCCGTTCCTCCGTCTTGTGCTCGGACATCGCGTAGAGGCCGGGCAGGTCGAGGAGCTGGATCGACTTCCCGTCCAACTCGAAGCTGCCCAGCCGCACGGAGGTGGTGGTGCCGGCGAAGTTGGCGGTCTTGCCGCGCATGCCGGTGAGCTGGTTGAAGAGCGTGGTCTTGCCCGCGTTGGGATTGCCCGCCAGCGCCACCGTAATCGGAACCGCGGCACGGGCGGGAAGGACGGGCAGGGAGACGGGGCTCATGGGTCGCCTGAAATCACGCGTCCAGGTGCCGCTCGTGGCACGGACGGCCGTCGTCGAGCCGCAGGAAGACATGGCGCGAGAGCCTCGCGGCGATCCCGAGGCGCGTTCCCATGACGCTCACGATCATCGGATCGCCCGACTTCACCATGTGTAGCCGGCGGCCCAGGCACACGCCCATGGTCTTGAGGCGTTCGATGTCCTCATGATCCCCGTCGATGTGACAGATCAGCCCGCACTCGCCGGCTTCAAGCCGGTCCGCGGGAATCCCTTGGTCGGATTCGGACATCTGCTCCGGCTCGACCGGCTGGAGAGGGGCGTGGACTGACGGCACGGGTGTCCTCGTCGTGGAAGCGGGTTCGGTATGAGAATCATTCTCATTCGCAAGCGCTGGAGAAGCAAGGGGAGCGTTGCCACCACGTGAACCAGTGTCGCACGCAACATCGGGGCGCCGTATGTTGCCTTGTTTGAGGCTGGGGCGCGCGAGCCATCGGGTCCGGGCGCCATCTTTGGGCCCTGCGCGGGGGAGAATCGAGATGTCAGAGGATCGAAAAGGCGGGATCGAGCGAAGGCGTTTTCTCGGGATGGCTGCGGCCGGGGTCGCCGCCGGGGGCTTGCGCCCGGAAATCGTGCTCGGCGAGGAGCGTCGCTCTCCCGCAGCCGGGATGCGTACGCTTCAGGAGGCCCAGGAGCAGGAGCTGGTGCCGCTCGGGAACGGCGAACCGCCGGCGACCCAGTTCCAGGCGTGGCCCGGAGGCACGGGATCGCTGCTGGAGAAGCTGTGGAGGGACACCGGAGGATCCCCCTTCGAACGCCACGACATCGAGATCGGGCCCTGGCCCGGACCGGCTCCGACCGATCCCCAGGAGATTGCCTTTCTCCCGGCGCATCGGCTGGGCGCACTCATTCGGGAGCGCAAGATCACATCCGAGGAGCTAACCGAAATCTACCTGGACCGGATGAAGCGCCATGATCCGACGCTCCTGTGTGCGGTGAGCATCCTGGAGGACCGCGCGCGCGAGGAGGCGAAGCGCGCCGACGCCGATCTGCGCGTCGGGCGCTGGCGCGGGCCGCTGCACGGGGTGCCCTGGGGCGTGAAGGATCTCTTCACCGTGCGCGGAAGCCGCACGACCTGGGGATCCGAGGATTTCCAGGATCAGGTGATCGACGAGGACTCCGAGCTGGTGGTGCGTCTGCGAGAGGCGGGCGCCGTCCTGATCGCCAAGCTCTCAACCGGGCGATTCGCGGCGGGTGACAACTGGTACCGTGGCCGGACCAGGAACCCCTGGAACCCCGAGCAGGGATCGAGCGGGTCGTCGGCGGGCCCGGGTTCGGCCACCGCGGCGGGCCTGGTCGGCTTCTCCATCGGCACCGAGACCCAGGGCTCGATCGTGAGCCCGTCGAGGCGCAACGGCCTGAGCGGGCTGCGGCCGACGTTCGGGCGCATCTCGCGCCACGGCGGCATGGTGCTTTCGTGGACCATGGACAAGCCGGGCCCCATGTGCCGGAGCGTCGAGGACTGCGCGCTGGTGTTCAACGCCATTCACGGAGCGGACCCCAAGGATCCCGCGACGCTCACCGCCCCCTTCCGCTTCGAGCGCAACCCGGACCTGTCCCGGATGCGCATCGGCTTCACGGAAGATGCGCCCGAAGCCTTTGTGGCAACGCTGGCGGAACTCGGGGCCGACCCGCAGCCCATGGCCGAACTGCCCGAGGGCGGTTCCAACTCGCTCGGCGTCGAGTCTTCGGCCGCCTTCGACTTCCACGTCGCGCCCGGAGGCGTGCTGGAGCAGGTCCCCGAGCCTCCCGAGGGAGAGGAAGCGCGCCCGCCCCGGTTCCACCGCGGACGCGACATCCTGGCGCTCGACTACGTCCAGTCGCTCAGGCGGCGCCACATCCTGATGAAGGAGATGGCGGAGGCGATGGAGGGCTTCGACATGTTCGTGACCGGATCCGGGGAGACGCGGCTCACGAACCAGACCGGGCATCCGGCGGTGGTTTTGCCCTACGACTTCGGCGACGGCAACACCGAGGACGACTTCGACCACGAGCAGCCGATCTGCACGACGATCATCGGCGACCTGTTCGCGGACGACAGGATTCTGAGCGTGGCGCACGCCTACCAGTCGGTGACCGACTGGCATCGGATGCATCCGGATCTGGCGTAGGGACAGAACCTACCAGCGACGGCCGAGCGTTCGGGAGCGGGTTCCCCAGAGGGACCGGCTGGCGAGCCCGAGCAGCTTGCGGGTGATGAGTTCGCCGTCGAGGCGGATGCCGTTCAGGATCGCGGCTGCCTCGGCAGGGGAGAGCGGTTGCTCGGCTTCCGGGTCGACGACGGTCTCCTCTTCGCCGAGCATGCCCGGAGGCGCCATGATGTCGCCGGACTCGCCTTCGGCCCGGGTGTCGTCTCCCGTGAGTGCCGCGTCCGAGAAGGCTTCGCCCGCCTGAACGCCCCGGCGGGCCCCGGTGTCGAGCGAGTCGAGCATGCGGCGGGCGAACGCGAGGTTCCACGCCGCCTCCTCGCGGCCGGGGCGCAGGCGGAGGGCGTTGCGGTTTTCTTCCATGGCGGCCACGACGTGGACCAGGGCCGAGTCGGAGCCGGGCGCGGCGATGGCGGCGCGCAGGCTGGCGACGCCCAGGTTGTACCAGGCGAGGGAGCGCAGGTCGTCGTCGGGGCCGGCCGCGCCTCGGGATAGGCGGGCGCGGGCATCCGGCGCTTCGGACAGTTCGAGCAGGGTGGTGCCCAGGTTGTAGTGCAGGTACCGGGCTGCCGGGACTTCTTCCTGCAGGCGCGCGCGGTAGATGCGGGCGGCCACGCTCCAGTCGCCGCGGCGGTGCAGCCGATTTGCGCGCTCCTCACTGGCGCGCTCGGCGATGACGACCGCGGTGAGGGCGGTGGCCAGGACGGCCGCGACGACCAGACGGGTGCGGGTGGTCATGGGCGGAGCTCTGGAGGGGCCGTCCATGGGAATCGCCATCGGCTGCGGGACCTGCGGGGACCGATCGCAAGAGGCCGGAGCCGGGCGCCGCCCGGGCGGTCCATCAGGCCGTCGGCGGCCACCATCAGAAGCGCCAGCAGGGTCAGCCAGGTTACCGGGTCGCCCGCGCCGCCGCTGCCTTCACCGCCTTCGGGAACGCGGCGGAAACGGGCGGCGAGTTCGGCCAGGCCGCGGTCGTCGGATGCGTCCAGGTAGCCGCCCGCGCCGGCGCGGGCGACACCCCGCAGCAGCCGTTCATTCAGCCGCGAGACCACCGGTGCGCCGCC
>VYDD01000359.1:0-2504 GCA_009843625.1 Gammaproteobacteria bacterium
GAGCAGGATCTCGCGGGAGGAGAGGGCGGAGCGCTCGTTCCCGGGCGCGCAACCTGCCCCGACGAGCGCCGCCACCGCCACCGCCCACCACCGCCGGCCGCTCTCGCTTCCAACTGCTGGAGCCACCGGCCACCTCACGGATCGGCATGGACGGCGGGCCGGCCCTGCACCACCCCGCCTGTCTGAACCTGACGCCGCCGGGAGGGCGTGTCCAATCCGTAGAGCGGCCCGCCCGGTGCCCCGCGCCGGCCACCCGCCGACTGGCCGCCGCTTGACACGAGTCGTAGAATCACCGTGGAGGCGTTCTCGGACAGTATGGACCCCCGCCAGGCAGTTGGCCCAAGCGACCCGTTTCTCCGACGGGTCCACCTCCTGGCGGATCACTCGGCAGTACGCGCCTCCAGAGGAGTACCGATGGGTAAGTTTCGTCCGTTCGCACGGGCGCTTGCCTGCCTGGCCGGAGCCTTGGCTGTGGTCCTTGCCTCCGGCACGCCCGCCGCTGCCCAAACGGGCAATCTCGTCGGCCAGGTGGTCAACGCCGAAACCCTCCAACCCCTCGCCGGAGTCCAGGTCTACATCCAGGGACTTGATCTGGGCACCGCCACCAACCAGAACGGGCGCTACATCCTGAGCGTCCCCGCCGGAAGCCACGAGGTCGCCTTCGAAAGCCTGGGCTTCGGCACGCAGACCGTGACCGCCACGGTCACCGCTGACCTGGCCACCGAGATCAACGTGTCGCTGCGCGAGGAGGCGCTCGCGCTCGACGAGATCGTGGTCACCGGCACCGCCGGCGGAACCCAGCGGCGGGCCATCGGCAACGTGGTGGAGACCGTGGACGCGGCCGCCGTGCTGGAGGTCGCGCCGGTCACCAACGTCCAGACGCTCCTGGCCCAGCGCACCCCCGGAATGATCATGCTGCCGTCGGCCGGCCAGGTCGGCACCGGCTCGCCGATCCGCATCCGCGGCACCACCAGCATGTCGCTCGGCAACGACCCCATCGTCTACATCGACGGCATCCGCATGGACTCCAACCCGCGCGGCGGACCGGGCGTGCGCGGCGGAGCCCGGGTCAGCCGCCTGAACGACCTGAGCCCTGAGGACATCGAGAGCATCGAGGTCATCAAGGGGCCCTCGGCAGCCACCCTCTACGGCACCGAGGCCTCCAACGGGGTGATCCAGATCATCACCAAGCGCGGAGCGGTGGGCGCCCCCCGGTTCGACATCAGCGTGCGCAGCGGGGCCAACTGGCTCCAGAACTCGGCGGGCCGCGCGGGCGGGGATACCAACTCCTGCTACAACAACCCCGCATCGCTGGACGCGCTCGCGTGTGCCAACGGCCTCCAGTGGCGCAGAAACGCCAACACCGGGCAGCTCGAGGGTTTCAACCTCGTCCAACAGGAGATCGACGCGGGACGCCCGCCCATCTTCCGCACCGGTCTCCAGCAGGGCTACAACCTGGGCCTGAGGGGAGGCACCGAGGACGTGCGCTACTACACCTCGCTCTCCTGGGACGACGACGAGGGCATCGTAGGCTACGACTTCGCCACCCGCCTCAACGGCCGGGTCAACCTGGACCTGGTGCTCTCCGAGGATGTCTCGCTGCGGACCAGCACGGGATACATGCAGAACCGGGTCCGGCTCGCCCAGAACCGGGGCGGGTTCGGCGCCGAGCCCTTCAGCGGCATCATCTGGGGATTCCCGAGCACCATCGAGACGCCGCAGCGCGGCTTCATGGTGGCGCCGCCCGAGGAGTGGTCCAAGCACGTCACACGGGCCGACAACGACCGCATCACAACGAGCCTCGAGTTCGGATACAATCCCGCGGATTGGACCACGCACCGGCTCTCCTTCGGTCTGGACCGGGGCGAGGCGGTCGACTGGGTGCTCATCCCGCGCCAGCCCGAGGGCCGCTCGCACTTCTGGGGAAGGCGCGGTCTCGGCTTGAAGGACGTGGCGCGCATCGCCAACCGCTTCACCACGCTCGACTACAGCGGATCGGCCTTCCTGGATGTGCGTCCCGGCCTCCGGCTCACCAGCTCGGTGGGCGTGCAGTACTACCAGCGCCAGACCTCCATCATCGAAGCCGAGGGATCGGAGTTCCCGGCGGTGCCTATCACGACCGTGAGCGGCGGCGCCGATCGCGACAGCGGCGAGAACTTCACCGAGAACATCACCCTGGGCGCCTACGTCCAGCAGCAGCTGGACTGGAACAACCGCGTCTTCCTGACCGCGGCCGTGCGGGGAGACGACAACAGCGCCTTCGGGGCCGACTTCGACGCGGCCGTCTACCCCAAGTTCAGCGCCACCTGGGTCGTCACCGAAGAGGACTTCTTCGACGTGGGCTGGATCGAACAGCTGCGGCTGCGCTCGGCCTGGGGCGCCGCCGGACAGCAGCCCGGCACCTTCGACGCGGCGCGCCTCTACGTTCCGGGCGTGGGCTTCGGCGACCAGCCCGGCCTGCTCCCCGGCTCCTTCGGCAACCCGCCGCTCAAGCCGGAGCGCGG
>VYDD01000359.1:2514-5364 GCA_009843625.1 Gammaproteobacteria bacterium
CGCTACGACCGCACCATCAAGGATGCCATCGTCCAGCGCCCGGTCCCCACCTCCACGGGCTTCTCCGGGCGCCAGATCGTGAACCTGGCCGAGGTCAAGGCCTGGGGGAACGAGGTCGGCGTCGACTTCCGAGCCATCGAGGGCCCGGTGTTCAACTGGGACATCAGCGGCCAGTTCGCCACCATGAACAACGAGATCCAGGACCTCGGCGGGCTGTCCTTCGTGCCCGCGGGCGGCCAGCAGTCCCACTACGAGGGCTACTCCATCGGCGCCTTCTTCGCCAAGCGGGTGGTGTCGGCGCAGATCGACGCCGGCGGCTTCGTGACCTCGGCGATGTGCGACGGCGGAACCGGTGTCGGCGGCATCGACTCGGGCGGCTCTCCGGTCGCCTGCGCCGGTGCGCCCGACGTGCACTGGGCCCCGTCCACGCCCACCTGGCAGGTCGGCATCACCAACAGCTTCAGCATCAACAACCTGCGCCTCTACGCGCGCATCGAAGGCAACGGAGGCCACTGGAACTTCAATTCCGAGTTGCGCGCCGCCCACAACATCGGCGTGACCGAAGCCGTCATCTGCCGCTGCATTCCCGAGGTGCAGGCCCGGCGCCAGTACGAGAACAATACCATGGGCTTCCACGAGGGCGGATTCCTGCGCCTTCGGGAGGTTGGGGCGAGCCACAGCATTCCCGGGGACCTGCTTACCCACATCGGCGCTTCCCGGGGCGTCATCAGCGTGTCGGCGCGCAACATGGCCATGCTCTGGACCAAGGCCCACGGATGGGGCACCTGGCGCGACGGCCGGGTGATGCCTCCGGGCGGATTCGGAGGGAGATGGTCCTGGGACGCGGAGCTGCGCAGCACCGGCAACATCCGCGCGGATCAGCAGACCGTCATGCCGCCGTTCGCCAGCTTCACGGCGAACGTGCGCCTGAGCTTCTGAGGGAGGTGGCACGATGATCGACCTTCGAAGCAGCGAATCCAGTCCGCACGGGCACGAGGTGACGACAATGAGACGGTACAGCGAATACATCGGACGCCGGCGCCGGGCTCGCCGGCAGGGAAGGGGTTCCCGGGCGATGGCGATCCTGAGCGGCATTCTGCTCGCGGGAACGGTGGCCTGTGAATCCCTTCTGGAGGTGGAGATCCCCGGGCAGGTCGAGGACGCAGCGCTTGACGATCCGGCGCTGGCCGGCACCATGGTCATCAGCGCCCTGGGCGAATTCGAGTGCGCCCTCAACACCCTGGTTCCCACCAACGCGTTTCTCACGGGCGAGTTCATCGCCTCCAACTTCTTCCTGAGTTCCAACGTCTGGGGCTGGCGCGGGGAGACCGAAATCCGGGCCACCTCGGGCGCTTGCTCGACCTCCCGGGCGGCTACCAACTACGGCTACTACACGCCCTTCCAGCGGGCCCGCTTCCTGGCCGAGGACGCCGTGCGCCGCATCACCGAGTTCAGCGACGCGGACGTTCCCGACAAGTCCAACGTGCTGGGCACCCTGAACGCGTACGCGGGCTACAGCCTGGTGCATCTGGGCGAGAACTACTGCGAGATGGCGCTCGACAACGGGCCGCTCATGCAGCCTCGCGAGGTGCTGGCGCTCGCCGCGGAGCGCTTCACCACCGCGATGAGCCAGGCCTCGGATCCATCCATCGTCAACATGGCGCGGGTGGGGCGGGCGCGCGCGAACCTGGACCTGGGGAATCTGTCGGAAGCCGCAGCGGACGCGGAGCAGGTGCCCGAGGGGTTTGTGCGCAACGCCGAATACTCGACCGCCCAGATCCGGCGCGAGAACTCGACCTACAACCGCACCGAGACCGACTACCTGTCGGTGGGCTTCGCCTGGCGTGACCTGACGGTTGGAGGCATGCCGGATCCGCGCGTGCCGGTCGTGAACACCGGGCGCAAGGGCCAGGACGGCGAAACCGACCAGTGGGACCAGCTCAAGTACACGTCGCGCGACGATCCCATTCCCATCGCGTCATGGCGCGAGGCGCAATTCATCATCGCCGAGGCACGCATGGGGCAGGCCGCGCTCGACGCGCTGAACCGGGTGCGCGACGTGTACGGGATTCCCCACATCCAGATGAGCGAGGTCGACGACATGCTGGCGACCATCCTGGAGGAGCGGAAGCGCACCTTCTTCCTGGAGGGCCACTGGCACAGCGACATGATCCGCCACAACATCCAGTTCCCGCAGGGAGTGAACCACAAGGGCAACAGCTTCCAGCCCTACAGCTGCATGCCGCTGCCCGACATCGAGGTGAACAACAACGTCAACCTCTCGGGCTAGACCCGAAACAGTTTTCAGGAGTACGCACCATGATCGGGTTCAGGGCATACGGAATCTCCGCGGGGCGAGCGGTGCTGGGTTGCGCCTTCCTCGCGCTCGTCGCCACGGCATGCTCGCCGGCGGAGGAGGGGGCGCCCGCGGCATCGGACGTGACGGTCGTCTGGGGCGGCGGCCTGTTCGACGGGACCGGGGACGCCGTGGTTCCCAACCCGGGAATCGTGATGGCGGAGGGGCGCTTCCAGGCCGTGGACGCCGTGGCTGCATCGGAGGCGGTCGCGGCCGGGGCGAGTGTGGTGGAAGTCGGGGAAGGCGAGGTGATCCTCCCGGGCATGCTCGACCTGCACGCCCACTTCCACCTCGACCTGCTGGGGGAAGGCCGCGTCGACGAAACGACTGTCTACCCCGCGCTCTTCCTGGCCAACGGGGTGACCAGCACCTTCCCGAACGGAGAGGCCAGCCCGCACAAGATGCGGGCCCTGCAGGAGCGCCTGCAGTCGGGCGAGCAGGTGGGCGCGCGGCTGCTCCGGTCCGGGCCCTACTTCGGCTCGTCGCGGGTGGGG
>VYDD01000016.1 GCA_009843625.1 Gammaproteobacteria bacterium
GGGTGGCCCTTCGCGTTGATGCTCGCCGCATCGTCGAGCTGACTCTCGCTGAACAGCTGCACCTCGTTGGGGTGGATCGCCTCTTTTTTGCCGGCGAACTCGACGAATCGCTTGCGGATACGGATCTCGTCCCCATGACGGGCACCCGAATAGCGCTCGACCGCCTCGCAGAGGGCGCTGACCTTGGACTGCTGCCGTGTGCTGCCCTTGCCGGCGCTCTTGCTGCGCAGGCTGCGCCTGAGCGAACTGAGGCTCCGGCTCCTCATGCCGGGATTGCTCCCGGCCCAGTAGACGTGCAGCCAGGAGTCGGCCTCATCGGTGGTGCGCGACAGCCAGGTCACGACACCGCTGATCGGGCTCACCAGGTGCCGGTACTTCGCCAGGGTGGCTTCCGGCGCCACGGCACGTGCGCCGCCGCTGGTGCGATGAGCCTTGGGGCTCGCCTTCAGAGACACCGGCGCCGGTGGCCGATCCGGCCGGTGCAAGGCTTCGTCGCCGCAGGCCAGGCACTGTGGCCGACGCACGACCCGATGCTGCGAACTTGCGAACGTGGCCAGATCCATCGCGATTGCATGTTCGTGAATCGGGGCCGACTCACCCAGCACCAGCCATTTGACGATCTCCGCCGCGATCAGCCCGTACATCGTTTCCAGCACCGCGGGCTGCGCGGCGAACGGCCTGAAGGCGGCTTCCTCGCCAGCGACGTTGCGCAGGAATCCGTGGACTTCCCGGTGGCTGCGCAGGCGGTACGCGAGGCAATCCCGGCAGGGGCCCTTCCTGTCCGCCGGAAAGACGGGGCCGAAGAGCGGCTCCACGCCGTTCGGCCGCACCGGCGCCCACGGCGCTCCCGCCTCGAGCTGACGCCGATTCACCTCCGCGAGATGTGCTTCGAGATAGTCGCCGCAGACAACTATGGCGAGCGTCGGCTCGCCGGTCCCGACCCTGGCGCCGTTCGCCTCCAGATGCCGGACGAGCCCGCCGCCGGCACCTTCAACCGTGACGCGCGACTGCGCCAGCCGCTCCTCGACCCAGCGCGGCGACGCGCCAAGCGACGACCAGTAGGCTGCCTCGCGCCGGTCCATGCCGTGGTCGGCGGAGACCAGATAGCCCTTGGCCGCGAACGCGGCAATGGCCGCCAGGACATCAGGCGCCGCATGGGCGCCCTCGAGGGCCGCGACAATCTCGTCCCAGGGGTGCCGACCGTCGAGCAGCGGCAGCAGATCACAGTTCAGCTTGCCGTGCAGCAGCGTATTGAACGACTCGGAGACGAGAAGCACCTGCGCCGCGTCGATTTCATGGAATCGGAGGTGTGGGGCGAGCGCGGGAAGCTTGACAATGCCCCGGTCCGCGCGAGTCGTTCGGGTCAGGATCCCCTGCCGGGGACGCGCGTCCTTCTCCGCCGCCATCCGGCTCAGGCCCGAAGCACTTCGACGAGACGCTCCAGGGCCTCAATGCAAAACGCGGAGGTCACGGCCTCGGAGCCATGCCCGATCTGCCCCACCACGCCCCACTTCAACGACTGGTCGCCGAACGCGAGCAACTCCGGCCAACTGCCGTCGGCTCGCTGCGAGCTCAACAGTCGCTCCGCCTCGCGCTTCGCGTCGATGCTCTCGAGGCTTCCGACGTTGTAGAGCGCCGACACCGCCTGAGCGGTCTGAAGGACATTGCCGAATCGTCCCTTCTCGTCACGCAGGCCGAGAATACGATCCGCGAGCATCGGGCGCAGGTGATCGAGCGCGGGCTTCGCACGAATCATCGCGCGCGTGATCGCATGGTAGATCGTGACCGTGTCGGGATACCACTTCGACGAGCCCTCGAGCCTGTCCTCGGTCACCAGGGCTTCCAGCCATCGCCGGACATCGCGGGTTGCCGGATGGTTGCCCAGGCAGGCGAGGACATTCGCATTGACGACCGGGTCGGCCTCGATGCGGAAGGTCGACACGACGTTCGGTTCGTCTTCCGCCAGCACCCAGGTCATGAAGCGGCCTTCCTCGTCGCGATTCGCCAGCATGCCCGGAACGTTCCTCCCCAGCCAGATCCAGGGGTGGGTCCCGATGACGAGCGAACAGAGCGCGGTACTGTCGAGATCCGGGGGCAGGTGACGATAGTACCGCCAGAATCCGGGGTATTCGATGGTGTCGATGAGATACGCCTTCGTAGCGGTGCATATCGCCCTGGCCCGCGGCTCATCGGAGCTCTCAAGGGCAAGCGCGCAGAGAGCCGACACGAAAGGAGGCCTTTCGAAATGCCTTGGGATCTCCGGGTCGGCCACATTGAACCGGATGCAGTGCCAGGCCCCATTCTCGTCGATCGTGGATTCCAGGAAGGCAAGCCCGCGGCGGATCGCTTCCCTCGCTGCCCCGGCCAGCGCCCCGGAGGTGGCGCTGCTTCGGACCCCCCTTTCTTTCGGCGCTGAGGGCCGAAGCGGCGGCGCGGGGTCGTGGAGTGTCCTGCGAAGGAACTCGAGCGATGCCGCACCGGTCCTCGCCGCCTCTCGTTCGGCCTCGCTGAGCTTGCTCCGCGGCGGGAGCACGACATGCGTCGCGGTATACGACTCTTCGTGCACGCGAATCTCATGGTCCTCGGCCAGCGTCACGCCGAATTCCGTCTCGATTGTCTCCCTGGGGTTCCGGAGAAGACGTTCACGAAAGTCGCTGTCTTCTTCAGCTCTTGATACGAGGAGACTGTCCGCGTCCATTCAGGCCACCTGCCTCCTTACCAGGTCTCTGAACACCCCGTCGGCCTCCATCAGCTCGTTGAAGGAGCCGCTCTGTACGACTTTGCCGGCCTGCAGCACGTAGATGTGGTCGGCCTGTTCCAGCGTGGACAGGCGGTGGGCGATGACGACCCGGGTGGAGGTCAGAGCGGTGAGGTTTCGCATGACCCTGGCCTGGCTCTCGTTATCCAGCCAGTTGGTCGCCTCGTCCAGGAGCATGATTCGCGGGCTGCCGATCACCGACCGCGCGATTGAAACCCGCTGACTCTCGCCGCCCGAAAGGACAGACCCGCTCGTGCCGACCATGGTCATCATGCCCATGGGCATGCCCTTGATCTCCTCTTCGACGTCGGCGACTCGCGCCGCAGTCCATATCTCGTCGCTCGCCACCTCATCGTGGTGCCCGACCAGGTTGTCCCAGAGATCCGAGGGATGGAGTCCAACGGACTGCGGCACCACGCCAATTCGGCGGCGCACCTGTTTCAGGTTCAGGTTCCTCAGATCACGTCCGTCGTAGCACACTGCTCCCGAGGTGGGCCGGTCGAATCCGAGCGCCAGCCGGAAGAGGGTGCTCTTGCCGGCGCCGGACTCGCCCGCAATCGCGACGAATTCCCCGGGGCGGACATGAATCGTGACACCGTCGAGGATCAGCGGGCCGTCGGGATCGTACCGGTAGGAAATGTGGTCGAAGAGAATGTCGCCCCCCAGCTCCTCGACGGGCGCTCCTTCGACTTCGGCCTCGGGGACCGCAGCGAGAAGCGGGCGCATCTGGTCGAATGCCGGGAGTATCGCGGCAACCGCGCCAAAGGACTCGCCGAGCCGGGCGACGGCGGATTGAAACGCGGCGAAAACGAGGTAGACGACGAGAAAATCGCCGACCGGGAGGTTCCCGTCGCCCACGGCTACGACCGCGAACAGCAGGATCCCGGCGGCAAGAAAGGGGAGCGCCGCGCCAAATGCCCGCGAATGTCCCTCGAGCGCGCCCAGCTCGAGCTCCGTACGCTTCTGCTCCCGGTAGTCCTGCGCCCAGATGGCGAAAGCCGACGCTTCCGCGTTTTCCACACGCAGCTTGCCTATGCTGCCCACGATCTGAAACAGCCGGCCGGAGACGCGCCGCGCCGCGCGGATCATCCGCCCATGGAGCGGAATCTGGCGCAGCCCGAGGACGACGGTGACCAGGAGCGAAGCCAGGCTGAAGGCCAGGGCAACGGTCCCGAGCGTGGCATCGTAGAGGAAGATGACGCCAAGCACCGGAAGCAGAAAAAGGATCGACAGCAGGCCGTCGGCCGCGACTCCCTGCAACGCGTCGCGAAGACTCTGGAACGTCATCCCCGACACGGCCAGATCGCCAGCCCGGCGGCCGTGCAGGATGCTTGGCGGAAGGCGCATGAGACGGTCCCAGAAGGCCGCTTCGACCCGTGAAGCC
This sequence comes from Gammaproteobacteria bacterium, assembly GCA_009843625.1. Lineage (GTDB taxonomy): Bacteria > Gemmatimonadota > Gemmatimonadetes > Longimicrobiales > Gaopeijiaceae > BD2-11. Next base: position 4,143 of record VYDD01000016.1, read on the forward strand.
GAGCGACCCTCGATGCGCATCATCGCCGTGCTCTGAAGCAGATGCAGCAGTGCGCCGAGCAGGCCGAACCCCGCCACCGCCACCGCCACGGCATAGAGCTGGCCGGCGGTTCCGCCCGCCGCCGTCTGGTTGGCAACGAACCCGAGCGCGAGCGCCGGCACGAGCGTGATCAGGCCGCCGGGAAGCCCGGCAAGCACCAGCCGCGCGAGATCCGCCCCCGATCCACGCAGCGCGATCCCCAGCAGGTCGGCCGGCTTCACGTCCCCCACCGGCAGCGGCCGGTAGAACATCCAGGCCTCGTCCGCCAGCGCGGCGGCACGATCCGCCGTCATCCGGACGCTGCGCTTGCTGACCGGATCGAATTCCCGGTAGCGCCCCAACCATCCCGGCAGAAGCGCCACGGGCCGGCCGTCTTCGGCGCGGAATGCCAGCATCGCGTTGCTGTCGCCGCGCCACCAGGCCTCCTCGGCCCTGAACCGCACGCGTCGGGCGCGCACGCCCGACGCATCGAGAACGTCTGTGAGGCCGACCGGATCACCGGAGGGATCCGAGCGCGCGGGGATCTTGAAATCGATTCCCTCACGGCGTCCGATCGCCCGCAGGGCGTCCGCCAGCGACGTGTCCTCGACACTCTCGTCCCGGTCAATCGGCAGATCATGGATATTGAAGAGCCGCTGCCGCGCGGCTCTCTCGACCGTGCGGCGGCTCGTGGTCCGCACGCGCTCGAGATTCGCATCATCGACCACGGCCAGTCGGCGGTTCAGGCGCTCCAGGGCGAAGGCGACCGCGTGAAACCATGCGAGCGCCGAGAGCAGGATGCCCTGTTTTGCCAATGTCTCGGTCGAGGAGCCCGAGAGTGTCGCCTCGTCCGACAGGATGAGCCAGCTTGTCCGCGTCAGCGGTATCACCGCTTCGCGTGGGCCGCCCGCCTCGACGATGTCCGCCGGGTCGACCAGGTCCATGAAGAGGCCGGTGCCGCGCGGCGGTTCGGATACCCATACGACGCCGCGCTGTACCGACAGCGTACAGGGGGCCGGCGTCCGCGTCAGACCGGGCCTGGCCAGCGCAGTCGGACGCGGAAGGCGGCTCGCAAAACGCGAAAGCGTGTCCGTAATCGCGGTCAGCCAGGTATCGGTCTGTTCCGCCAGCTCCGCCGGATCGACTTCGGACAGC
>VYDD01000409.1:0-1314 GCA_009843625.1 Gammaproteobacteria bacterium
GCCTCCCGCCCGGCACCGCCGCCCGAGCCCGCCCCGCAGCGCAGTGCCACCCTGCGCGCGATGCAGGAACTCCTCCACCTCGTCGCCCGGGCCACGTCGCTCGTGCAGGCCTTCCGCGACCACGGGCACCAGCTGGCCCGCATCGATCCCCTGGGGAGCGATCCCCCGGGGCACCCGCAACTCGATCCCTCCTTCTTCGGCACCAGCATGGAGCAGCTGGAGGCTCTCCCCGCATCCACCGTTTTCGGTGACGATGGCGATGAACGGGTACCGGACTACCTGACGCGGCTGGAGCGCGCGTACTGCGGGTCCATCGGATACCAGTTCGAGCACCTGGAGTCGCCGGAGCGCGTGCGCTGGCTCTGGAACCAGGTGGAATCGGGCGCCCACGCCCAGCCGCTGACCCGCGACGAGCAGGTGGAGCTGTTGACCCGCCTCGCGCGTGTGGAAGGTCTCGAACAGTTCCTGCACCGGGTCTATCCGGGACAGGTGCGGTTCTCGCTCGAGGGCAACGACATGCTCGTGCCCATGGTGGACCTGGTGCTCGAGGTCGCGGCGGCTCGGGGATGCCGGGAAGTGGTCATGGGGATGGCCCACCGGGGCCGGCTCAACGTGCTCGCGCACAGCGTGGGCGTCGGCTACGACGAGATCCTGCGCCAGTTCGAGGGCGCGGCCCCGGCCCCGGACGGCATCCTCACCCTTCCCGACGACGAGAGCGGGATCGGGGACGTGAAGTACCATCACGGCGCCACCCGCGATCACGTCCTGCGCGACGGAAGCACGGTGCGGGTCACGCTGCTTCCCAACCCGAGCCACCTGGAGTTCGTCAACCCGGTGGTGGCGGGGCTGGCCCGGGCGCGCCAGTTCGCGGGTCCCAGCCAGGATGACGCACAGGACACGGCCGCGGTGGTGCCCCTCCTCATCCACGGCGACGCCGCCTTCGCGGCCGAGGGCGTGGTGGCGGAATCGCTCAACCTCGCCCGGCTGGCGGGATACGCGACGGGCGGGGTGGTCCATCTGATCGTCAACAACCAGATCGGCTTCACCACCGACCCGGAACAGGGCCGCTCGACCCGCTACGCATCGGATCTGGCAAAGGGCTACGACATCCCGGTCCTGCGCGTGAACGCCGACGATCCCCCCGCCTGCCTCACCGCGATGCGCCTGGCGATGGCATACCGGGCGGAATTCCACGACGACATCGTGGTGGACCTGATCGGGTATCGGCGCCACGGGCACAACGAAGGGGACGATCCGGCCTACACCCAGCCGCGCCTGTACCAGCGCATCCGCGCGCATCCCACCGTGTTCACC
>VYDD01000409.1:1324-5250 GCA_009843625.1 Gammaproteobacteria bacterium
GCGGGCCGGACTCGGTTGGCACGCCCGACCGCGCCATTTCCGCCGCCGCGGCGTTGGTGAAGGCCGGCGTCGGGACCGCGGACGAGGGCGCAGCGGCCCGTAGCGGCACCACCGATCGCCTGCGGCAGGCGCTGGTCGCGGCCAGCGCGGCGAAGCCTTCCGCTGAAGCCGGGCAGGCCGAGACAGGTTCATCCGAACCGTCCAAGGAAGACGTGGCCCGCCCGGACGGGGATGTCGTGGGGGAAGCCGACGGGGATCCGACGGAAGCCTGGGACGGGGCGGGCCGGGCGACCGCCGTCCCGTTTGCGACCCTCGCGGAGATCAACGCCGCCTCGATGGCGGTGCCGGAGGACTTCTCCGTCAACCCCAAGCTGGGCCGGCAGCTGGACAGGAGCCGGAGCGGCTTCACTCCGGAATCGTCGCTCGACTGGGCCCACGCCGAAGCGCTCGCCCTGGGTTCCCTGCTCCGGGACGGAATTCCCATCCGCTTCAGCGGGCAGGACGTGCAGCGCGGGACCTTCAGCCACCGCCACCTCGTGTTCCACGATGCCGAGACCGGCTCGGCGCACGCGCCGCTGGCGGCCATGGACGGCGTCCGCTTCGAGATCCACAACTCGCCGCTGTCGGAGACCGCGGTGCTGGGCTTCGAGTATGGCTACAGCGTGGGCGCGGACCGCGATCTGGTCATCTGGGAAGCGCAATTCGGCGACTTCGCCAACGTGGCCCAGCCCATCATCGACCAGTTCGTGGTGTCGGGACAGTCGAAATGGGGACAGCTCTCGCGGCTGGTGATGCTTCTGCCGCACGGCTACGAAGGCCGGGGCCCGGAGCATTCGAGCGCCCGTCTGGAGCGCTTCCTCCAGATGTGCGCCGCAGGCAACATGCGGATCGCCAACCCCACCACCTCCGCCCAGTACTTCCACCTGCTGCGCCACCAGGCGCACACCCCCGAGCGTCCGCTCGTGGTCATGACGCCGAAGAGCCTCCTCCGCCACAAGCTGGCCCGCTCGCAGGCCTCGGAACTCACCGGCGGGGGATTCCAGCCGGTGCTGGCGGAAGACGTGGGGGACGAAGCCAGTCGATCCGCGACCCGGCTCGTCCTCTGCAGCGGCAAGGTCTACTACGATCTGCTCGCGAGCGAAGAGCGCGCCAACGCGAAGGATGCGGTGCTGGCCAGGGTCGAGCAGCTCTATCCGTTCCCGCGGCGCGAGATCGCGGAGTTGCTGGCGGGTCTGCCGGCCCTTGGCACGGTCGTCTGGGCACAGGAAGAGCCTCGCAACATGGGCGCCCGCCCGCATGTCGCACCCCTCCTGCGGGCGCTCATGCCCGAAACCCTGACGTTACGTCAGGCTTCGCGCCCGGAGTGGTCCAGCCCGGCCGAGGGCAAGTTGTCCGACCACATGAAGGGCCAGCGGCGCATCATCCGGGAGGCGTTCGCGGGGTAGGCGCCGTTCCTCACCAGCCCACCGCGTAGGCAACTCGCCGAGGATCCGCTCCCGCCATGAGCGTCCCGGTCCGGGCATCCAGCGTGATTCCCTGGATGCTGCCGAAGGCGTATCCGGGCGACAGTTCCACCGCGTACCCCAGTCCCTCGAGCGCGTAGACAACGTCGCCGGGCAGTCGATCCTCCAGGCGGAAGTTAATCTCCGCTCCCGGCCGGTAGAAGTTGGGCTCTCCGGCGAGAGCGAAGCGGGGCGCCGCGATGGCCTCCTGAATCGGCATCCCGAAGTCGAGCAGGTTCACCAGCACCTGAAACTGGGTCTGACCGATCGTCTCGCCGCCCGGCGTTCCCAGCGCCGCATGGAACCGCCCGTCGCGGAGCACGATGATGGGCGAGTTGTTGAGGATGGGAATCTGCCCGCCCCTCACATAGTTCACGTTGTCCGGGTAGGGCGACGTCGAACCGATGCGGGTGCCGTTGTTGAAGGTGAGGCCGGTGTTGCCGACGACCACCCCCGTGCCGAAGCCTCCCCCGTGCGTGGGCGTGGCCGCGATGACGTTGCCGAAGCGGTCCGCAATGGAAAAGCTGGTCGTGCTTCCCTCGTACGACTGCTCGGCAAAGTGGCGCCGTGAGTGCTCCGCCACCCCCGTGCCCGCTGCGCGCCCACCCGACTGGAGCACATCGACGCGCGCCGGATTCCCGGCCGCCGGGTACGCCATCACCTGCGAAGGATCGATGAGGGACCGGCGCGCCGACGCGTAGTCCTTCGAGAGCAATTCGTCGACGGGCACGTCGACCAGCGCCGGATCGGCCACGTAGGCATAGATGTCGGCCTTGGCGACCTTGATCGCCTCCGCCAGCAGATGGATGGTCTCGGCGCTTCCGGGCCCGAGGGCTCCGAGGTCGAAGCCCTCGACCAGATTCAGCTGCATCGTCACCTCGAGACCGCCCCGGGACGTCGGTGGACTGGTGTACACGTCGTAGCCCCTATAGGTGGTGTGCACCGGTTCCGCCCAGATGGGCTGGTAGCGCGCGAAGTCCTCCATGGTGAAGTCGCCGCCGTTCTCGCTGTAGAAGCGCGCCATCTCCTCGGCGATGTCGCCCCGGTAGAAGCGGTCGAAGGCGGCCTGGAGCGCGTCCGAGCGCGACTTCCCGGCCGCCAGCGCCACCTGTTCGGCCTCGACAACCTTCCGGAGCGTGTTCGCCAGATCGGGCATGCGGAAGTTCTCGCCGGGCTCCGGCACCCTTCCGAGCGGCAGGAACATCCGTCGGCTCGACGGGAAGCTCTCGAACAGCTCCTTGTGCGACTCGATCGACGCCACCACCGATGGCTCGATGGGATGGCCGTTCTCGGCGTAGTCGATGGCCGGGGCCAGCACCTGGTCCAGGCTCATGGTGCCGAAGCGATCCAGAAGCGCGATCCATCCCCCGAACAGGCCCGGGACGACGCCCGCGTGGATTCCCTTGTTCAGCTCGTCGGCCGTGCGGCTCGCGGGATCGATGGCCAGGGGGGCGGCGCCGGTGGCCCCGAGCGAATACACGCGGTCGGAGACGCGGTCGTAGATGGTCACGAAACCGTTCCCGGCCATCCCCGACATCTGGGGCCGCACCACGTTCAGGGTGGCGAGGGTCGCGACGGCGGCATCGGCGGCGTTGCCCCCGGCCATGAGCATGCGCAGACCCGAAATGGAGGCCAGCGGATGCCCGGCCGTCACCAGGCCGTTCGGTCCGGGGACCGCGGGCCGGTGCGCCGCCCGGTCGAGGTGCCGCGCCAGGCCCCTGTCCTGGGCTGCTGCGCCCGGCGGCAGAAGGAGGGCAGCCACGGCGAGGAGCGTGATCGTCGAGGTCAAGAAACGCTTCATCAGATCCTGCCTTCTGGAGGCTCAGGTAGGGGCCCGCTCCGGGTGGGGGTCCGATCGTCGAACACCGCCCGACTGGCGAGCCGATCCGCCGCAAATCTGGCATTCCGGCGTTGCGGCTGCCAGACTCAACGCTTCCCGAATCGGACTCGAGCGGAGCGGCCGCCGGATGTACGGACCCGCGCCGGCGAAACCCTGGCCCAGCGACCATGGACCTCACCCTCCCCATCAGCCTGGCCCGTCCCGTCGCCTTCCTCGACCTCGAAACCACCGGTCTGAACCGCAGCGAGGACCGCATCGTGGAGCTGGCGCTGCTCATCCTGTATCCGGATGGCCGGGTCGTGGACAGGGTTCGCCGCTTCGACCCGGAAATCCCCATCCCTCCCGAAGCGTCCGCGGTCCACGGCATCGGCGACGCCGACGTCGCCGGCAAAGCCCCCTTCCGGAGTCGGGCGCGCAGCCTGGCCGGCCTGCTCGAGGAGTGCGACCTGGCCGGGTTCAACATCCGCGGCTTCGACCTGCACATCCTGCTCGAGGAGTTCCGGCGCGCGGACATTCCCTTCGACGTGAAGGGCCGCCGGCTCATCGACGCCCAACTGATCTTTCACCGGGAGGAACCGCGCGAC
>VYDD01000272.1 GCA_009843625.1 Gammaproteobacteria bacterium
CACGGGAACCAACGGCAAGACCACGACCACGCTGCTGGCGCGCCACCTGCTGATGGCCGGCGGGCCGTCCGCCGCGATCGGCACGCTGGGGCTCGTCGACGCCGACGGCGAGGTACGCCCGCGCACGGCGGGCCTGACCACGCCGGGGCCGGTGCAGCTCTCGGCGTGGATGCGATCGCTCGCGGACTCGGGCGTTCGTCACGTGGGGCTGGAGGCGTCGTCCCACGCGCTCGACCAGCGCCGCCTCGACGGAGTGCAACTCGACGCCGTCGCGTACACCAACCTCTCCCGCGACCACCTCGACTACCACCACGACATGGATGGCTACCGGGCCGCCAAGGCGCGCGCGGTCGGGCTGGTGGTTCCGGAGGGGACCGTCGTGGTGAACGCGGACGAGCCCGCCTGGGTTCGCCTGGACAGCGGATCGCGGCGCCGTCTCTCCTACGGCGTGGACTCGGACGCCGCACTGACCGCCACCTCTCTCGAACTCGGGCCTGCGGGGACCCGCTTCGAACTGTCGTATGAGGGGAGCGCCGTGCCCGTGTCGATGCCCCTGCTGGGGCGCTTCAACGTGGAGAACGCCCTCGCGGCCGCGGGCATCGCGCTCGCCGCCGGCCGCCGCGTTGACGAGGTCGTGGACGGACTCGGGAGCGCGCCCGCCGTGCCGGGACGCATGGAACTGGTCGCCAGCCGCCCGTGCCCGGTCGTCATCGACTACGCGCACACCCCGGACGCGCTGGTGTGCCTCCTCGACACCCTGCGGCGCCTCACCGACGGTCGGCTGATCGTTCTCTTCGGGGCGGGGGGGGATCGCGATGCCGCCAAGCGCCCCCTCATGGGCAGAGCGGTGGCGGAGCGGGCCGATGTGGCCATCGTCACCTCGGACAACCCGCGCACCGAGGATCCCGAAGCGATCATCGATGAGGTGGTCGCGGGGATGGCGGGGGCCGAACACGAGCGCGCCTCCGACCGCCGCGCCGCCATCGGGCGGGCGCTCGACCTGGCCGCGCCCGGCGATCTGGTGGTCCTCGCGGGCAAGGGGCACGAGACCCGCCAGATCATCGGCAGCGAGACGCTGCCCTTCGACGAGCGCAAGATCGTGCTCGCTCACCTCGCCGGCGGAGAGGAGGGCGCATGACCACGTTTCGCTGGACGCACCGGCGCGTGCAGGCGGCGCTTTCCCTGCGGGATGCCCCCGCGTTTGCCGGCAGCGGGTTCGCGGGCGTTTCCACCGACACGCGCACCCTGGCCGGGGGTGAACTCTTCGTGGCCATTGCGGGAGAGAACTTCGACGGACACGACTTCGTGTCCGACGCGGTTGCCTCGGGAGCGGCGGGGGTGGTGGTCTCGCGGGCGGTCGCCATCGAGGCCTCCGTGCCGGTGTACCGTGTGCCCGACACCCTGGCCGCGCTCGGACACCTGGCCCGCTATCGCCGCCGCCGCCACGCGGCCCAGGTCGTGGCCATCACCGGATCCTCGGGCAAGACGACGACCAAGGAGTTCCTCCGGGGAACTCTGCAGCGTAGCTACCGGGTGCACGCCAATCCCGGCAACCTCAACAACCGCATCGGGCTGCCCCTGACGATTCTGGGCGCCCCGGACGCGGCCGAGGTGCTGGTGCTTGAGATGGGCACCAACGAGCCGGGCGAAATCGCGGCCCTGACCACGGTCGCGGAGCCCGACATCGCGGCGGTCACCACCGTCTCGGACGCGCATCTTGAAAAACTGGGCTCGCTGGAGGGGGTGTTTCAGGAGAAGCTGGCGCTGGTCGCCGGGTTGAACGGACGCGGTGCGGTGGTGGTGGGCGACCAGCCGCCGGCTCTCCCCCAACGGGCTCGCGAGCTTCACCCCAACGTACGGGTCGCCGGCTGGTCCGACGCCGCCGACGCCAACCTGCGGCCCCGGATTCCGCACCCGGATTCCCATGGGCGCTACTTCTTCGACTGGCGCAACCAGCGCGTCCACCTCCAGGTGCCGGGACGGCACGCGGTCTACGACGCCCTCATCGCGCTTGCCATCTCCGACCTCCTGCAGACGCCGCATGGGCCGGCGGTGCGCGGGCTCGAGCAGTACAGGCCGCAGGGCATGCGCGGCGAGCAACTGCATGCGGGAGACCTCACCCTTCTGCTGGACTGTTACAACGCGAACCCGCAGAGCGTCCGCGCCTCCCTCGACCTGCTCGGGCTGATTCCGTCGGCGGGCCGCAGGGTGGCGGTGCTGGGGAGCATGCTCGAGCTGGGCGACCGGAGCGCGGCGCTGCACGACGAACTGCTGGGCGAAGCCCTGTCCCGGGCGGTGGACGTCGTGCTGGCGCTGGGCGAGTTCGCCGCGGCCGCCGAACGCCTGCGCAAGACCGGGCGGCAGGGCAGTGAACCGGCGCTGCTCGCCAGCGCGGACGCGGCGGAGGGATACGCGCTGCTCCGCGGATTCCTGGAGGGCAACGAGCTGATCCTGCTCAAGGGATCCCGCGGCGTTGCGCTGGAGCGTCTGGTCCCGCTCATCGAAGCCGACTTCGGGCCGGCGGTCCGGAACGGGGCGAGGTGAACCATGCTGTATCATCTCCTGCCCCGGTTCACCGACGTGCACATCGTCTTCAACCTGTTCACGTACATCACCTTCCGCACCGCCGGAGCGGTGGTGACGGCGCTCGTGCTCAGCTTCCTGCTGGGGCCGGGCATGATTCGCTGGCTGACCCGGCTGCGCTTTGGTCAGGTCGTGCGCGAAACCGGTCCGGAGACGCATCTGAAGAAGGCCGGCACGCCGACCATGGGCGGGACGCTGATCATCGCCGCCGCGACCGTCTCCACGCTGCTGTGGGCCGAACTCGACAACGTCGCGATCCTGGTCGTCCTCGCGACCTTCCTCTGGACCGGCGCCATCGGGTTCCTCGACGACTATCTGAAGGTCGTCAAGAAGACGAGCGCGGGGCTGGCGGGGCGCTACAAGATGATCGGGCAATGGGCGCTTGGGCTGGCCCTGGGGCTGTTCCTGCTGTTCTACCCGGTGTGGCCCGTCCCGGCGACCTGGACGGGTGTCCCGTTCTTCGCGGAGATGGTGGCGGTCTTCTTCCCGCCGGTCTACGTGCTGTTCGTGGCCACGGTGGTCTCCGGGACCTCGAACGCGGTCAACCTGACGGACGGGCTCGACGGCCTGGCCGCGGGGCTGTGCGGAATCGCGGCCGCGACCTTCGGCATCTTCGCCTACCTCATCGGGCGCGTGGACACCTCCGCCTACCTGGGCGTCCTCTACCTGCCCGGGGTGGGGGAGCTGACGGTGTTCGCCGGCGCCCTGGCCGGAGCGGCGATCGGATTCCTCTGGTTTAACGCGCATCCCGCGCAGGTGATCATGGGAGATACGGGTTCCCTGTCGCTGGGAGGCGCTATCGGCGTCATGGCCATCCTCCTCAAGTCCGAGTTCCTGCTGGTCATCGTAGGAGGGGTTTTCGTGGCGGAGGCGCTCTCGGTCATCGCCCAGGTGGGGTACTTCAAGTTCACGGCGCGGCGTTACGGCGAGGGGCGGAGGATCTTTCTCATGGCCCCCATTCACCACCACTTCGAGAAGCTCGGATGGCCGGAAAGCAAGGTCGTCACGCGCTTCTGGATCGTCGGCGTGCTCTGCGCGATGGTCGCCCTGAGCACCCTCAAGATTCGATAGATGGCGATGGACTTCAGGCAGATTACGCATATTACGCATTCCGGCACGGCGGAATCTCATGGCGGCACTGAGCGGACAGCGCATCGCGATCGTGGGCCTCGGGGCGAGCGGCCGGGCCGCCGCCCGGCTGGCGCTCCGGCACGGCGCGGAGGTGCGCGTGTCGGACGACGGCGACACGCCCGCGTTGCGCGCGTACGCGAGGGAACTGGAGGCCATGGGCGCGCGCGTGCGGCTCGGCGGCCACGATCCGGTCCGCATCGCGGCAAGCCGCCTGGTCGTGGCCAGCCCGGGCATCCCGCCCGGAGCGCCGGTGCTGTCCTCGCTCGCGGCGGCGGGCAAGCGCTGGGTTTCCGAGCCCGAGTTCGCGTTTCGCTTCTTCCGCAGCTCGCTCATCGCCGTGACCGGCACCAACGGCAAGACCACTACCTCCGCGCTGGCGGCCCGCATGCTTGAGGCGGCGGGGATGTCGGTCGGCCTGGGGGGCAACATCGGCGGCGGCCTGGGTCCGCCCGCTTCGGAGCTGGCGCTGCGCGATCCGGCGCCCGAATGGCTGGTGGTAGAGACGAGCTCGTACCAGCTTGGCGCCGTGTCCCGGTTCCGCCCGGACATCGGCGTGGTCACCAACCTGGCGCCCGACCACCTGGACCGCTATCCGAGCCGGGCCGCCTACTACGCCGACAAGGCCCGCCTGTTCGCCAACGCGCGCGCGGACAGCCGGTGGGTGCTCGGGAGCGGCGTGCCGGCCGCTCTGCCCCTGGACGAAGAGGTGCCGGGTGCGCGCTACCTCTTCGACGCGGAGGAGTCCGCCGGGCAGCGGTCGCGCGGCCCGGACGGCGAGCTGGCCGCGTACGCGCGCGACGGATGGCTGATGTTCGCGTCGGGGGGAGGAGAGGAGCGGGTAATGCCCGTGGCGGATGTGGCCCTGGCCGGCCGGGCGGGGCTCGCCAACACCATGGCGGCCGGGCTGGCGGGCCGCCTGGCGGGCGCCGGGACGGAAGCAATCGCCCGGGCGGCGCGGGACTTCCGCCCGCTGCCCCACCGGCTGGAGCGGGTGGTCGAGCGCGACGGCGTCCTCTGGGTGAACGACTCGAAGGCGACCAACGTGGCCGCGGCCGCAGGCGCGGTCCGGAGCTTCGACCGGCCGATCGTGCTGCTGGCCGGCGGCCAGGACAAGGGAGAGGATCTCGCACCGTTCGCCGACGCCATGCGCGGCCGGGTCCGCCGCGTGATCGTGTACGGCGATGCCCGCTTCCGCCTCGAGGAGGCGCTGGCGGGGGCCGCGTCCCTGGTTCGCGTGGACACCGACTTCGACGCGGCAGTGCATGCGGCCGAGCGATGGGCCCGGCCCGGCGATATCCTGCTCCTCTCCCCCGCCTGCGCGAGCTTCGACCAGTTTTCCGACTACGAAGCGCGGGGCCGCCGGTTCGCCGCGCTCGCGCGAGGGGAGGCATGAGTGCCCGCCACGGCCGCCCCCGCCTACTCCGCGTCCGGCGTGCACGACGCCCGGCCGCTCGCGGCCGCGCGTTTCGGCGGCGGGTGGGAAGGCGCGGCCGTCATGACGCTGACGCTGCTCCTGCTCTCGTT
>VYDD01000206.1 GCA_009843625.1 Gammaproteobacteria bacterium
CGCGCATCGCGCACCTCGATCGCCTCGCCCTCCGGGCACAGAGGCTCCGCGGCGAGGGTCGCCCGCAACACGACCCGATCGCCCGCCGCAATCCCGTCGGTGTTCCCTTCCAGGGTGTAGAGCCGATCGTCGCCGTTGCGCAGGGTGGGGCAGGCCAATTCTTCGTCGGTGATCTCTCCGTCGACCCGGAACACCCCGTCTTCGTCGGCCACGTGAAACTCGTGCGAGGTCGCGAAGGGCCGCTGGTCGAAGCCCGCCAGAAAGAAGAAGTGCTTGAGGTCGGGCGTGGCCCAGTCCGGCAGGCGCACGGTCGCCGACAGCAGCCCGTTCGCGTCCGTTTCTTCCTGCGTGAGCAGCTGGTGGTTCCCGCCGAGTGCGCCGAAGCCGATGTAGACGGCTGCATACGGAAGCCGGTCCATCGACACGGTCACCTGCTCCCCGGGGCGGGCCGCGGCGGGCATCGCTTCGGGACGACGTTCCTGACTCATCCTGCTTCGCTCCATCATCATTCTCCAGAGTCGGCGACTCGCTGGAATCGCATGTCGTAGACGCGCCCCTGCCGGATGCTGAAGGCTGCCGCGCGTCCGTCGGCGCCCAGATCGAAGCGGATGCGCCCCAGGCCGCCCGCGTTGAACGCATCCTGGTAGACCGGCTCCAGGTCGAAGACGGCGTCGGGTCTCCGCTTTGCCACCAGGTGGTCGCCCTCTACTGCCACCACCAGGGTGGTTTCGGCGTCGTCGCTGTGGAAGGTGCCCACGTACGCATCGAGCTGCCCGGCGGCCGGCGCGAACTCATCGACCGGCTCGTAGCTGTTGTCGTAGTACTCTCCGGTGTACTCGTCGATCGTCGGCCGCGCACCGTCGGCAGCCGCCGCGAAGACGAGACGGCGCTCGCTCGCGCCCACCTGGAACTCGTTCGCAGAGTGCGCGACCAGGCGCTGGTTCCCGACCCGCAGCGCGCCGTCCTCCAGGGTGATGCGCAGCGGATCGCCGGTATCCACCTCGCGGTAGAGCCCGGCCTTCGCCTCCAGTTCCCCGGCCGAAAGCGACATCCCCTCGCCCGGCTCCGGGTCGGGCGAGGCCGCGTCACCCAGGAGCACGCGCGCCACCTGCCCGCCCAACGCCCCCGGGTTGGCGTTGCCCACGTTGCACAGGATCGCGATGGAGAGCTGCTGGTCGGGATACCGGCCGATGAAGCCGCGATACCCGGCGGTCGATCCGGTGTGGGTGATCGAGGGCACGCCCGCGAAATCCCGCAGCTGGAGACCTCCGGCGTAGGAGATCGTACGACCATCGTTCAGGACGGCGCGGTCATGCATCATGCGCACGAACTCCTCGCCGCCCAGGCGCCCGTCGGTGAGCGCCGCGTTCCAGGTCTGCAGGTCGCCCACCGTGCTCAGGATGCCTCCGTTGCCATGCACATACTCGATGGGCCGGTTGATGAGGAACCCGTCGTCGGAAGCGGAATAGGCGGTGCTGCGCCGCGGAACCAGGCGCCGGTAGTCGTCGCGCCACTGCGTATCGCTCATCCCCAGGGGCTCGAAGATGCGCTCGCGGGAAAACTGTGCGAAGGGCATCCCGCTCACCCGGTCCACGACCACTGCGAGCAGGTTGTAGCCGGTGTTGCTGTACGAGTACTCATGGCCGGGCTCGAAGTTGAGCGCGCTCTGGCGGCTCACGATGTCGAGCACGTGCGCGTGCCGGTGCGAGCGCGCACCGCGCCCCCAGCCGGAGATCGAGGCCACCGAGCCCCAGTCGCGCATCCCGCTGGTGTGGGTCATGAGGCGGCGCAGGGTGACGGGCGTGCCGTAGTCGCGCACCTCCGGGATGTACGTGCGCACGTCGTCATCGAGGGAGAGCTTCCCGTCGAGCGCCAGCAGGACCACCGCCGCCGAGGTGAACTGCTTCGCCAGCGATCCCCCTTCGAAGATCGTGGACGGCGTGTTGGGGATGTCGTGCTCCAGGTCCGCCATGCCCCACGCGCGGGAGAGGAGGGAGCTGCCCGCCTGGGACACCGAAAGCGCGCATCCCGGGCTCGCGGATGAGTCCCACTGGGCGAAGATCTCGTCGACGCGGGCCGTCGCGTCCGACGGCGGCTCCACGCACGCGGCAGTCAGGCCGGCCACGTAAAGCAGCGATGCAAGGATGGGAAGGGGGGGCGGTGCTCTCATCGTCGAACTCCTCCGGCTGAACGCGCCATCTGCCGGGGATAGTGCCGAAAGGCGCGCGCTGCGTCAAAAGTGCACCGTGGGGGCAGACACTCCTCCGGCGGCTGGCCGTCTCGTCCGTCGGATACAAGATTGCCAAGGAGGTGCGGCGAGCCGGTCTCCACCCCGATGCTGCACCGCGACCCGAGTCCGCAGGCCCCTGGAGGAGTTGCCGGATGACGCACGCAAGCCCACCACCACGATCGTCCACGGACCATCGCACCGGCTTCGCACGGGTGCCGGTCAGGCCGTTTCCCGCATCCCCGGGTCCCGCACGGCGGTCGCCTGCACGCCTCGGTCTCGTTCGGCGGTTGCTCGCACCCATCGCCCTTCTCACGGTCGTTGGGCCGGCGGCATGCGCCAATGACGCCCCCGTCTACGACATCGTGCTCTCCGGCGGCCGGGTCATGGATCCCGAATCGGGAACCGACGCGACGCTCAACGTCGCCATCACGGGCGACCGCATCGAGGCAATCTCGGAGCAGCCGCTGACCGGCACCCGGGTAATCGACGCCTCGGGCCTGGTGGTTGCCCCCGGCTTCGTCGACCTGCACCAGCACGGCCAGACCGACGAGACCTACCGTTTCATGGCTCACGACGGGGTGACCACGGGACTGGAGCTCGAGGTCGGCACCGGCGACGTCGCGGCGTTTTATGCCGAGCGCGAAGGCGGGCAACCGGTCAACTACGGCGCCAGCATCGGCCACATCCCGGTGCGGATGCGCGTGATGGGCGACACGGGCGACTTCCTGCCCGCGGACGCCGGCAAGGACGATCTCGCCACGCCCGAGCAGATCGAGGAGATCGCGGGCCGCATCCGCGAGGGATTGGACCAGGGGGCGCCCGCGGTGGGATTCGGCTTCCCGTATACGCCGGCCGCCACCGACGAGGAGCTCCTCGCCGCGATGTCCGTCGCGGGCGAGCTGGGGGCGTCCGCGCACGTGCACACCTACGGATGGCCCGACGGCGCCCAGTACGTCATCGACCTGGCCGAGCAGGCCGGAGCGCCGCTCCATATCGTGCACGCCAACTCCACCGGCGGCGCCGCCACCGCGGACTTCCTGGCGGTGGTGCAGGAGGCCGTCGACGCCGGAGGGGACGTCACCACCGAGGCGTATCCCTACGGAGCCAGCCAGAGCCGCATCGAGTCGGCGCTCTACGACGACTGGGAGGGATGGGACGACGCGCGCTTCGGCGTCTTCCAGTGGGGCGCAACCGGCGAGCGCCTGACCCGCGAGAGCTTCGGCCGCTACCGGGAGCAGGGGGGCAGCGTGATCAGCCACGTGCGCACCGAGGAGATGACGCTCACCGCGGTGGCGAATCCCCTCACCATGGTCGCGAGCGACGGGGGCGCGCAGGTCAGCCATCCGCGCTCGACCGGCTCGTTCTCCAAGGTGCTCGGCAAGTACGTGCGCGAGGACGGCGTCCTGACCCTGATGGAGGCGCTCCGCAAGATGACCATCGAACCGGCCCGCCGACTGGAGGCGTACGTGCCCATGATGGCGAACAAGGGGCGCATCCGGGTGGGGGCCGACGCCGACGTCACGGTGTTCGACCCCGAGACGGTGAGGGACCGCGGTGACTACACCAACGCAGCGGTGCCCTCCGCCGGCATCGAGTACGTGTTCGTCAACGGCGTGCTCACCATCGAGGACGGCGAGTACCTGGGCACGCGCGCGGGAAGGCCGGTGCGCCGGTAGCCTGGTCCGAGCTCAAGACGGGATCACCTAGAAGAATCTTCCTCCCCGGTTCGACCCCATTCGCGGGTTCACCACGTTGTTGAAGACCGAACCGAACGTGAAGCTGAACCCGAGTTCCAGCTCGTACTCGAAATCGGTTCCCAACTGGCGACGCTCCAGGAGGATTTCCTCGTCGGGAATACCCTCCCGGCTCAGGTAGATCTGGTCCTTTACCCGGGCCACGCTTCCCTCCAGGTCCAGGTTCAGACCTCGGACGATGCGGTACTCCACGCGCGCGTACAGATCGATGCGGTGCAGCGAAGGGTCGTGGAGGAACATGGAGGCCTCGAGCCCGCTGTTGATGTCTCCCCAGGGCTGCTGGAATTCGGCCGAAACCTCCATGCGCTGCTCCGCGTGGCTCTCCTTCGTCTTGTCGAAGAGCGTCACCTCCTCGTAGTCGAAGGACGCCAATCCCAGCGAGTAGAGGAACGTGATCTGTCTCCGGGTCGACTCGGCGTAGGGGAAGATGCTGTATTGCAGCGCGGGAGCCGCGCGAATCGCCAGGTCCTGGTTGACCCTGGTCGACGTGAGAGCCGACGCGCGCACGCCGGCGGACCAGTGCGGCCCGAGGCTCCACACGACGAGGCCTTCGTGGTTGATGTTGCGTGAAGTGCTCACAAGCACTTCTTCGTCGTTCAGCTCGAACCTTTCCTCCTCGTATTCGGCGTACGAACTGATGTCGATCTTGAGGTCCTCGGTCGTGCGGCTGGCCCAGAGCGACCCGTCGAACGCCTGCGAACTCTCACGGCTCTCGCCCTCGAGCTCCGCGCCAGCCCGAATGCTGAACACCCACAGGTTCCAGGGATCCGTCTCGGCGGAGGCCTGCTGCTGCACCTGCTCGGGCGCCTCGTAGCGGATGTCGAGCAGAGGGCCGGCGGAAGTGGACGCCGCGTACCGGACCAGACCCAGCGTGAATATCTGTGTCAGACCGGCCCGCTCCTCTTCGTCCGTGTCACTCTCCTGCGAGACGAAGTAGAGCGTGTCCTGCTGTCCGACTCGCTCCTCGAGCCCCATGAAGTACATCTCGTAGGCTTCGCCGCCGGCCGCAGTCTCCTGCGAGGCAACAAGCACGTGCAACTGCGCGTCCGTCCGGTCGCGGACGTAGTTCACGAACGAGACCTCGCGCCGGAAGTGATCGAAGTCGCACATCCAGGGCTCGCAATCCAGAAAGACCCGCAGGAGCGAATCCTCGGGACCCGGATCGGGCATCTCCTCCTGCGCGCTTCCCCGCGAGGGGATCACCGATACAGCCACCGTCAGCAACAGTCCCGCGGTGAAGAGC
>VYDD01000446.1 GCA_009843625.1 Gammaproteobacteria bacterium
CGCTCGCGCTGGCCGCCGCTGAAATGCGCGCCGCCCTCTTCGACCCGGGTCGAATACCCGGCCGGCCGAAGCAGGATTTCGTCATGGATCTGCGCATCGCGTGTCGCCGCGAAGATGGCCTCATCCGGAACGGCGGGGTTCCACAGGGTGATGTTGTCGCGCACGGACCCGGAAAAGAGCACGACCTCCTGATCCACCATGGAGATGGACCGCCGCAGCACCTCCTCGGGAATCTCATCCCGGGGTTGGCCATCGAACAGGATTTCGCCGGACCAGGGCTGATAGAGACCCGCAATCAGACGCGCGAGGGTCGACTTGCCGGAACCGCTGGGACCGACAACGGCAACCCGCTGCCCCGGCTTGATCAGGAGGTTGAAGTCCTTGATCAGGGCGGGCCGACTCTTGTTGAAGCCGAAGCTGACGTCTCGCAGCTCGAGCCGGCCGGTGAGCTGGAGTCGGCCCTTGAAGGTGGGAATCGACTCCGACCGGGAACTCCGGCGGCGGAAGGTGGGGTCCTCCGCCGCCTGGGAGATATCCTCGAGTCGCTGCAGATCGGTTTCGAGCGCCTGGCGTTGCCCGGCGAACTCCAGGAAGCGCCCGACCGGTGCCAGAAACATCTCGGCCAGGATATAGAACCCGACCAGCGTGCCCAGGGTCATGTCTCCGGCCATGACCAGGCTGCCCCCGATGCCCAGGACCGCCGCGGCGCGAAGTGCGGCGACCATGCCCGGGAGCGCGGTGTTGACGGAGCCCAGTGCGGAATAGCGCCGGCGCGCATGCAGTTCGCGCGCCTGATGCCCGCTCCAGCGCGAGAAGAAATGGTCGTCCGATCCCGTCATGCGCAGGTTGTCGGCATGATTCAGCATCTGCATGCCGACGCCGAGCAAAAGCCCCTGTTCGCGCCTCATCGCCTGGCTTCGAACCGCCCTGAGCCCGTTGAGAACGTGTGCCAGCACGCCGTGCAGAACGGCCAGAAACAGCACAACCAGCGTGAGCCGGACATCGTAGGCCAACATGGCAATGAGCAGCACGGCGCTCATGCCCATGTCGACAATGAGCACCAGAAACTGTTCCGTCAGGTTTCTCGCGACTCTGTCGATGGAGGAGACTCGATCCGTCAGATCGCCTGTGAGACGGTGTTCGAAGAACTCCACCGGCAACCGCAGCAGCCGTGACAGGCCTCGACTGTAGCCCATCACCGAAATCCGGATCGCGAACCGTTTCAGGAACCGGTGCTTGAGCAGGGACAGGATGTATACGAGGACACCGCCGCCGAGCAGGGCCGTCACGAGTCCGCCCCAGGGTCCCCGGTTCTCCAGAACATCGTCCACGAAAACGCCTAGAGACGCGGGGACAACAAGGGCCAGCAGCGTCAACATGAGGCCGCAGGCAACTACCCAGGCAAGCGCGCTGCGCGATCCGGCGAGCAGCGTGCCCAGTTGCGTGTACAATCCGGGCGGTTCGCCGCCGGGTTCGAAACCGGAGCCCCGCTTGAATCGCAGCGCAATTCCGCTGTAGCCCTTGCCGAATTCCTCCGCCGAAAGCCTGCGCCGCCCCGTGGACGGATCATTGAGATGGAAGTGGCGACTGTCGAACCCCTCGAGGACAACAAAATGGCTGAATTGCCAGAACACGATCAGAGGCAACCGCAGCCTCTTCAACTGACCGACACCTACGCTGAGTCCATTGCATTCGAGACCGTAGTGCCTGGCGGCGCGCGCGATGCTCGCCGCACTGCTCCCGTCCCGACTCACCTCGCATCTTTCCCGCAATTCCACCAGCGGAACCCAGCGTCCGAAGTAGGCGAGCACGCTGCCGAGGCAGGCGGCGCCACATTCCGACGCGTGCATCTGCAACAGAATCGGCGTGGTTACGCGCTGTTTCTCGAAGCTCGGTGCGGCCTTGTCGCCAACCCCCCTGAAGGCGATCAGCGCCATGTCATGACCGCCCCATCCGCAGGAATGCGACCGGAGATTGCGTGCCGATCTCGATGACGATCCGGCATTCTCTGCCCGCGATGGCAGCAAGGTCGACGCTCTCGTCCAGCGCGATATCGACGCGGTGCACGGATACCGGCACGGCAGACTCGAAGGCCGCGGGAGCCTCGAACAGGCGAACGGCGGAAATTGCCGTGACTTCCACGCCTATTGTGGCCGCTTCTCCATCCGCCGCAGCCAGTTCCATCACCGCCGGCATCCCTGTCCTGATCTGCGGCACGATGTCGTTGTCGATCCAGACGAGCGCCTGCACGGATCGGCCCGCTTCGGACAGGTTCGTGCCCGGGTCGAGGAGCACACCGTCCACCGCGAGGCTGCGGGTTACGCTGCCAAGGAAGAGCCACGTCACGAAGATGAACAACCACAGCGCGACGGCGACGACGAGCAGGCGCTCCCGCGGTGTGGAAACCGTCAGCAGCCGGTCGAGTTGTTCCCGTTCCTGCTTGGCTTCGGCAACGGTATCGTGAAACGAACCAAACGGATTATTGAACACGTCCCTGAATCGCCTCCTCACGAGGTATCGAACAAGGATAGCACGTCGGGGTGCGCGGTGCAGACTCGGGCGGCGGCCGGCCGGCTACGTCGGCACGGAGTCGCGCTTCCGCCCCAATGGCGCGCCCAGACCGTGGGCCATTTGCGCGAAGCTGCTCACGGGAAAGAACGCGCACTGCCGCTCCCAATCCGCCGGATCGGGGGTCAACGCGGCGACCAGTTCGAGCATCTCGTCGAACTTGCTCAAGGCGGAACAGTCCACGGCCAGAGGATCGGCAGCCTCCCGGTAGTTCGGCCACACGCGGTCCCGGGCGTTGCGCCAGAACGCACTGTCGTACTTCGAGCCACAGCAATAGTGCCAACCGACGAACAAGCCGGCTGCGAGCGCATCGGTGACGAGAAAGCGGTTGATGACGGGCGCGTCGCTCTGCACATACTCCGCCGGCCGGTGGAACCGCATGCGCAGAACCATCGCGATCTGCAGTTGCGCCAACCTGATGGCGGTCGCTTCGAGCGGCTCCATGAAGGCTGCGGCATTTCCGACGCGGACCACGGCGCCATCATAGATCCGGCGGCGGACGAAATTGGGAAACGGAATGACGGCGCGCTTCTCGAAATCCGACACGCCCTCCTCCGCAAGCAACTCGTCGAAGTCCGCCTCGACTGCATCGAGATCGGACACGTCCTTATTGAAGACATAGCCGTAGGATGTGTGCACGGTCAGCGGAATGACGAACACCCATCCGTGCGGACGCGCTACCGCACGGGTATACATGGGTTCGCGGACCGGCGCGTTCGGCGGCGCCTTGACGACCGGGGGGCCGCGGCGAATGGCGGCGCAGTTCGTGGGGATGAAGGAAATGTCGATGTGCTCCTGCGGGTCCAGTTGCCGCTGATAGCCGCGGGCATCGAAGACCAGATCGTAGCGCTCGGCCTCACGGCCCTCGAACTGCACCTCGGCGCCGCCGTCGACTTTCGTGATCGCGGTCACCCTCGCGTCGATGTGGCGCGCCCGCGTACTCGCGCGCAAGAGGTCCGCCATCAGGTCGGCCGAAAGGTGGTAGGCATAGGCCACGTGCTGTGGCGTGAAGTAGTGAACAAAGTCCTGCCGGCGTCGACCCCATCCCTCGAAGCGGCTGCCGAACTTGCGGGTGCCGTTCAGCCGTTGCTGAACCGTCTCGTGGGGCAACTGCGACAGTTGCTGCAGTTCGCGGACCAGGCTGGGCCAGCTTCCTTCGCCCACGCCGATGATGGGAATGCGTGAATCGTAGATGTGGTGCAGCTCATGATCGCGCTCCGGGTGCAGCCGCGATACGCTGGCGGCGGCCAGCGAGCCCGCGGTGCCGGCTCCGACGACCGCGATTTTCCCGCACGACCTGCTGCCGAGTTCCTTCACCGTGGCGAGCTCCCCGGGCGCGCCGCCGAAAGCACCATGTAGACGTAGGCTTTGATCTGTTCAACCCGGTCTCCGGCGATGACCAGCTTGATGTGGTGGATTCCCCGCAACAGTACAAACCGCCCGGTTCTGCCAAACAGAATGGTCGGTTGCGAGACCCAGCCGACCAGCGCCGCGACCTTCTCCGACACTATGCGGTCCTCGTGGCGCAGCGCCTCCAGCACCGGCTGCCAATCCGTCAGGCCGTCGATCCAGACCCGGGAAGCAGCCGCATATCTCTGCTTGACTATGGGCGTCAGGCCGAGCACCGGACCGACGCCATCCGCGCGCACGTCGACGTTCACCCCGGTCCTGACGATCTGCGTGCGTTCGCTGAAGCGTGCAAGCACCGTCTCCACGGTCGCGATGTTCCCGGGCCAGGCGATCTCCTCGAGAAAGGAACGGACCTCCCGCTGCCCGGCAAAGCCCATGATCGCCAGGCGGATCGAGCGTGCGCGCGACGGAAACAGGCCGAACGAGTCGAGGCGGGTATCTTCCGGCTGCGCCAGGTACACCCGCTCGGCGCTGCTCCGCTCTGCCACGCTAGGTTCCAGGTTGTGGCAGGCCACGAGTCCGTCAACCACGACGCCGACATCGTGCTGCTGCCCGGCGGCGCCGAAGATCATGCGTTCGTTGGGCCGCAGGAACATCCCCGGCTGCGGATCGCCGTTGCCCCCCGACCCGATGTCGTATTCCAGCATCAACTTGCGGCCGACAATCGCGCTCAGGGGCGAGTCCGCGGCCTCCATGCTGCGAAACAGGCGACTGACCGCCGCCGCCGTGCGATCCGACGGGTGGCGCCGCGCCTTCTCCTCGAAAAACGCGCCCGACCGGTTGCCGCTCGCCAGCGAGACGCCGAAATCCGCCCGCGGCCGACTGTCGTGCAGCGGCAGCTCGAAGCCGAACGGCTGGGCACCCATGGTTATGGGCAGGGTGTCCGCCCTTGCCAGCAGGTGTTCCCACTCCTGCTCCCCGATCAGCACGGGAGAGATTCTGCCTCGCAGGTGCCCGAGCAGGTCATGCATGGTGGCACCTTCTCCCGCCAGTCGCTCCTGGGTGATCGCTATCGCTTCGTGGATGTCCACTACTCGCGCCTCAAGCCTCAAAGCCGTGCCGAGCACTCGGCCGGAGCCTGGAGACAGGTCTTCCGCTCAGGATCGGCGCTCGTCGTCATGCACCGTGCCGTCGACCATGCGGATCAGACGCCGGGACCGCTCCATGACGCGGCTGTCGTGGGTGGCGAAGACGAAGGTCACTCCGAGGTCGCGATTCAGCTCGCCCATGACATCGAGG
>VYDD01000255.1:0-18584 GCA_009843625.1 Gammaproteobacteria bacterium
ACCGGGCATCATCAGTCGCCGGTGGCGATCGTCGAAGCCGCCCTTCAGGAGGAAGCGGTCGTGGTGGAGGTGTCGATTCTCTCGGGCGCCCACATGACCCTTCTGCCCCGGGTGAAGGCGCTCCTCGACGAGGCGGGGCTGGGCGACGTTCTGGTGACCGGGGGCGGCATCATCCCGAAGGAGGATGCGGAGGCGCTCCACTCCGCGGGCATCGGCCGGCTCTTCGGGCCGGGCACGCGCACCGGGGAGGCGGTCGCCTACATCCGGACGTGGTTCGCTTCGTCGGAGCGGGCTGCGACATGAGCCCGCGCAGCGCGCGATCGACCCGTGCCGCGAAGGCCGGGCGCCCGTCCGCGGGGGACCCCGCCGTGCCCCGGGTGCGCCGGCTCGCCGGGGAGCTCGAGCAGTTGCGGGCGCGGCTGCGGCTGGGCGGCGGGACGAAGCGGATCGAGCGCGAGCACGCCCGGGGCAAGTGGACGGCCCGCGAACGGGTCGCCGCGCTGCTCGACCCCGGCGAGACCTTCGTCGAGATCGGCCTGCTGGTGGCGCACGACCTCTACGACGGGCGGGCGCCCGCCGCGGGGGTGGTCACCGGCGTGGGCCGGATCGACGGGCGCGAGGTGGTCGTGGTCGCCAACGACGCGACCGTCAAGGCGGGGGCCTGGTGGCCCGAGACCATCGCCAAGATCCTGCGCGCGCAGGAGATCGCCATGCGCTGCCGCATCCCCATCGTCTATCTCGTGGACTCGGCGGGGGTCAACCTGCCGTACCAGGGAGGCGTTTTCCCCGGGAAGTACGGGGCGGCACGCATCTTCTACTACAACTCGCTCATGCGCCGCTACCTGGGCATCCCCCAGATCGCCGCGGTCATGGGCCCCTGCATTGCGGGCGGCGCCTACCTGCCCGCGCTCTCGGACGTGATCGTCATGGTCGAGGGCACCAGCTTCATGGGGCTCGGGGGTCCCAACCTGGTCAAGGGCGCCATCGGGCAGACGGTCGAGGCGGAGGAGCTGGGGGGCGCGCGCATGCACACGTCGGTCAGCGGGGTCGCCCACTACCTCGCGAAGGACGATCCGGCCTGCATCGAGAAGATACGCGTGCTGATCGAGGCCCTGCCGCGCGGCGACCGCACTGGCGCCGTCGCCGGGAAAGCGTTGCGCCAGGGTACCTCCGGCTCCGCCGGAACGCGGCACGGGAGCCCGTCTTCCCGCATCGGCCCGGCTCGGCCCGCGGAGAACCTCTACGATCTCCTCCCCGACGATCACCGGCATCCCTACGACATGCCGGAGGTGCTGCGCTGCATCCTGGACGAGCCGGGGCTGGTGGAGTATCAGCCCGAATACGCTCCCGAGATGATGTGCGGCACCGGCGCCATCGACGGGATGCAGATCGCGGTCATCGCCAATGCGCGCGGAATGGTGCGCGATGCGGAGGGCGGACCGCCCCGGTTCGGGGGCATCGTCTATACGAAAAGCGCGGAAAAGGTCGCCGGCTTCATCGAGACCATGAATCGCCGCCGGAGGCCGCTGCTCTTCGTGCAGGACGTGTCGGGCTTCATGGTGGGGCCGAAGGCGGAGCGCTCGGGCATCATCCGCGCGGGCGCGCATTTCGTCGAGGCGATGGCGAGCGCGACGGTGCCCAAGCTGGTGCTGACCCTCAACCACGCCTCCGGGGCTGGCTACTACGCGATGGCGGGCCAGGGCTTCGATCCCGACTTCATCCTTTCCCTTCCGACGGGGAGGATGGGGGTGATGGAGGGCGAAAGCGCGGTCATGGCGCTCTTCAGCCGGCAGCTCGAGGAGCTGCGCGAGCGCGGCGAAGTGCCGGACGAGGAGCTGCGCACGCGCATGGACGAGGTGCGGGAGGACTACGACCGTCAGCTGGATGCCCGCTTCGCCGGCGCCCGCGGCTTCGTGGACGAGGTCGTGCTGCCCGAGGAACTGCGCGGAGCACTGGCGCTGCTGCTGCGGGCGGCGCTCAACAACCCGGGGCCGCACCTGGGAGCGTTCCACCTGCCGCCGGGCGTGTCGTGAGGGAGAGAGGTGGCGGCGCGCGCACGGTGCGCGTCGCGGGCGCCGGCGGATTCTGGGGCGACGACCTCGATGCGCCGGTACGGCAGGTTGAAGAGGGACCGATCGACTACCTGGTCATGGACTACCTGGCCGAGGTGACCATGTCGATCCTGCACAAGCAGCGCGCCCGCGACCCGGAGGCGGGATACGCGCGCGACTTCGTGGCGCTGATGGAGCGCATCCTGCCGGTCTGCCTGGAGCGCGGCATCCGGGTGGTGGCCAACGCCGGCGGGGTCAATCCCGGAGGATGCGCCGACGAGGTGGCGCGGGCGGCCCGGCGCGCGGGCGTGGCCGGCCGCCTGCGGCTGGGGGTCGTGACCGGCGACGACCTCATGCCCCGGCTGGACGAGCTGCTCGCCGCCGGCCACGAGTTGCGCAACATGGAGACCGGCGAGCCGCTGGCGGGCATTCGCGAGCGGGTGACGGGGGCCAACGTCTACCTGGGCGCATTCCCGATCGCGGAGGCGCTGGGGCGGGGCGCCGACGTGGTGGTCACCGGTCGCTGCGTGGACGCGGCGCTCACGCTGGCGCCCCTGCTGCACGAGTTCGGCTGGGCGGCGGGCGACCACGACCGCCTGGCCGCCGGGGTGGTGGCGGGACACGTCAACGAATGCGGCGCCCAGTGCACCGGCGGGAACGCCATGCCGGAGTGGTGGAGCATCCCCGACCTCGACCGGGTCGGCTTCCCCATCATCGAGGCCGAGCCCTCCGGCGACTTCGTGGTCACCAAGCACGAGGGGTCGGGGGGCCGCGTCAGCCCCGCCACCGTCACCGAACAGATCGTGTACGAGATCGGCGACCCGGCCGCCTATCCCACCCCGGACGTGGTCGCAGACTTCACCACCGTCCGCCTGAGCGGGGCGGGGAAGGACCGGGTGCGGGTGACGGGTGCGTGCGGGCGCCCGCCCAACGGCTGGCTCAAGGCGTCCATCGTGTACGCGGGCGGGTGGCGGGCGGTCGGCACGCTCGTGTACGCCTGGCCGGACGCGGCCGCCAAGGCGCGCGCGGCCGCCCGCGTCCTGCGGGCCCGCCTCGACCGGCTGGGGCTCCGCTTCGACGAGGTGCGTACCGACCTCGTGGGTTGGGACTCGACGCACGGGCCGCTGGCGGGCCCGCCGCCGCCGGATCTGCCCGAAGTGCAGCTGCGGGTCGCCGTGCGCGGCAGTGAGCGCGCCCCGGTGGAGCGTTTCACCCGCGAGGTCGCCCCCCTGGTGCTGACCGGCCCGCCCTCCGTCACCGGCTTCGGGGAGGGGCGCCCGCGCGTGCGCGAGGTCGCCGCCTTCTGGCCCGCGCTGGTGCCGCGCGCGGCCGTGGAGCCCTTCGTACGCGTGGAGACGCGCGAGGCATGATCGTCGCTCGCCGGGCATGCAACGGGGGATCCGTCCCACGGCGGTGGCGGCCCGGACTCCGCAGGACCGCTGGCCGTTTCCCTTCCGCGTCCGGGGCTGCAATCTTGTCTGGGGCGCTCGCATGCCGGACCGGAGCAAGCGGGCGCGAAGCCCCCGGGAGGCCCTGACCATGGCGGCCGTCAAACTGGTCGAGCTCGCGCACGCGCGCTCGGGCGACAAGGGCGATGTGGTCAACATCGGTGTGGTCGCCTATGATCCCGAACACTATCCGCTGCTCGTCCAGGCGCTGACCGCCGGACGGGTACAGGAGCACTTCGGCGACATGGTCAAAGGGAAGGTGGTGCGCTACGAGCTTCCCAACCTGCACGCCCTCAACTTCGTGCTGCCCGGGGCGCTCGGCGGCGGGGGAACCGTGTCGCTGATGATGGACGCGCAGGGCAAGGTGTTTTCGACTGCGCTGCTGCGCATGGATGTGGAAGTGCCGGACGAGGTCGCGGGACGCGTGCGGGGGCGGGGCAGGATCCCCCAGTCCCGGCACCCGAACGGGGAGGACACGCACGGATGAGCGCTGAAGAGCGGTTGCTGCACCGAGTCGAGAACCGGGTGTTGACGCTGACCCTCAACCGCCCGCACAAACGCAACGCGCTCGACTCGCACACGGTGCAGGCGCTGAAGGCCGCGCTCGTTCAGGCGCGCACCGACTCGGCCGTGCGTGTCGTGCTTCTGCGGGGGGCCGGACCCGACTTCTGCGCCGGCGCGGACCTGGTGGAGATGGACCGCATCACCAGCATGGGCCCGGAGAAGATCCACGCCGACGCGCTGCGAATGGGTGATCTTTTCGTCCAGATGCGCGACCTGACCAAGCCGCTGGTCGCGGCGGTGCACGGCCGGGCGCTCGGCGGCGGATGCGGCCTCGCAACCGCCTGCGATGTGGTCCTTGTCCGCGAGGATGCGGAACTGGGCTACCCGGAAGTGCACCTGGGCTTCGTGCCCGCCCTGGTGATGACCGTGCTCCGGCGCAAGGTGCCTGAAGGACGCGTGTTCGAGTTGGCGACCCTCGGCGAACGCTTCTCCGCAGCCGATGCCCTGGCATGGGGAATCGCGACCCGGGTGATGCCCGCGAACGACTTCGAGGGATCGGTCATGGCCTACGCCACGGAACTGGCCCGGCGGGCTCCCTCCTCCGTCGCCCTCTCCAAGACGCTGCTCTACGACCTCGACAGTCTCGGCTTCAAGGATGGCATCGCGCGGGCCGCCCAGATCAACGTCGCCGCCCGCCTGACGCACACCTGCCGGGAAGGGGTGCGCAGATTCCTCGAGCGCAAGAAGCGGGACTGACCGTGCTGTTCATCTTTGCGAGCCGCTCACGTCCCCGGGAGGACCGCTATCTGCACGCGCGCGTCGCGCTGATGTGCGTGGGCGCCGGGCTTGGACTTGCGGGAATGCTGCTCGACATCGGCTGGCTGATCTGGATCGCGCTCGCCGCGCTGCTGGTCGGACTGGCGCTGCGCCACCTGCGCACACGCCGCCAGGATGACCCGTCCGACTCCGGCCCTCAGGCCTCGGCCCCGTAGGGCAGCATCGAAGGCGCCGCAAGCAGCAGGGCCACCAGAGCGGCCCGCTCCGGCATTCGCTCCACCACCACGTGCTCGTGGCTGGCGTGCGCCCCCGCTCCCACCGCGCCCAGACCATCGAGGGTGGGCGTGTACAGGCTCGTGGTGTTGCCGTCCGATCCCCCGCCGGAGGACGACTCCTCCATGTCCAGCCCCAACTGTGCCCCGGCCTCCCGCGCCAGGTCCCAGAGCCGGCGGTTGCCCGGGGTCTGCTCCATGGGAGGACGGTCCATCTCCCCCCGGATCTCGACCGAAGCCCCGGACGCCGTGGCCTCGATGGCGCGGATGGCCCGTTCGACTCTGCGCGCGTCGGCCAGGGTGGGCACGCGGACGTCCACCTCGGCGCTCGCCTCCGGCGCAATCACATTGGGGCGAATCCCGCCCTCGACCGTCCCCACGTTGACGTTCACACCGCGGACGGGATCGTTGAGGGCGTGCAGCTTCCGGATCACGTGCGCGAGTTCCAGGATGGCGCTCACCCCCTTCTCCGGTTCAAGGCCCGCGTGCGCCGCCACGCCGGTAACACGGACGGTGAAGTCCCCACCCCCCTTGCGGGTGGTCTTGAGCTTGCCGTTCTCGCCCAGGGACGGTTCCAGCACCAGCGCGCGGTCCGCCCGCATCGCCAGCCGCACGATGTGCTCCCGGGAATCCGGGCTGCCGATCTCCTCGTCGGAGTTGTAGATGAAGACCGGCGTGACCTCGGGGTCGCGGACACAGTGCCTGAGAGCCTCCACGGCAAAGACGCCCTGAACCAGCCCCGCCTTCATGTCGAAGGTGCCGGGTCCGTACAGGCGCCCCCGGTCCATCCGCATGGGCATCTCCTCGAGGGTACCCACAGGCCAGATGGTGTCCGTGTGCCCGAGGATGAGCTGGTAGGGGGCCGGATGGCGGCGCTCCCGGGGAGAGGCGTACAGGGTGCCGCCGGTCGTCCGTCCCGCAAGGATCCGGGAGCGGTATCCGATGTCGGCCAGCGCCTCGCGCAGGCGCGCCTGCACGGGACGTTGCGAGGCGGCCAGCATGGAGGGAGACTCGAGTTCGACCAGCCGCTCCAGCAGGTCGCGCATCCGGTCACGGCGCGCGTGCAGGTAGTCGAGCACCCGCGCGCCCGTGCCCTTTTCCCATGGTGATTCGGTCATCTCTCGGCTATTCCGCATTGCCTCGCTTCCGGTCTCTCGCCCAAACCTCAATATAACGCCGTTGAAACCGCTGGCAGGTTGGTTCCGGGCATGTATGTTTACGCCGCGACCGGGCAGGTGCCCGGAAGGCACACCTGAGAAAGGAACAGGTGGCCTGACCCGTAGTCCGGGTGCCGACCCGGGAACAGGAGGAACTCGACACGTGTCTCCAACCCCGATGCGCGCGCTCTGCGTCCTGGTTCCTCTGCTGGCCGCCTGCGGGGGCGATGGCGGCGCACCGGCCTCCGCCGACGAGGGCACGTTCGTGATCCGCGGCGCCACCATCGTCGACGGCACCGGCCGCCCCGGATTCACCGGATCGGTGCGCGTCGTTGGCGGCACGATCGCCGAGGTGACGCCCCACGGAGCCGGCGAAACTCCGTCTCCTCCCGACGGCGACCACGTCTACGACGCCGCCGGACTGGTACTCGCCCCGGGTTTCGTCGACACCCACAGCCACCACGACGGCGGCCTCCTGATCGAGTTGACCGCGCTGGCCGCCGTGAGCCAGGGCATCACGACCATCGTGGTCGGGCAGGACGGAGGATCGCCGTTCCCGATCGCAGACTTCTTCGCCGCGCTGGAAGCGACCCCCGCGGCGGTGAACGTGGCCTCGTACGCCGGACACGGAACGCTCCGCCGTCAGGTCATGAGTGGCGACTTCCGCCGCGAAGCGACCGCGCACGAGGTCGCGGCCATGCAGGCGCTGCTTGAGACCGAACTGGCCAGCGGGGCGCTGGGGCTCTCGACCGGACTCGAGTACGACCCCGGGATATACTCGACCACGGACGAGGTGGTCGCGCTCGCGGGGACGGCGGCGGCCCACGGCGGCCGCTACATCTCGCACATGCGAAGCGAGGACCGGGGCCTTCGCGAGGCCATCGAGGAGACCATCGAGATCGCGGAGCGCGCCGGTCTTCCCGTCCAGATATCGCACTTCAAGCTCGCCGCGCGGAGCCTCTGGGGACAGGCGGCACGGATCCTCGCGCGGCTCGATGCGGCGCGAGCCGAGGGTCTCGACATAACGGCGGACGTCTACCCCTACGAGTACTGGCAGTCCACCATGACCGTCCTGTTCCCGGAGCGCGATTTCACGGACCGCGAGGCCGCACGTTTCGCTCTGGAAGAGCTGGTCGCTCCCGAGGGGATGCTGATCGGGCGTTTCGAGCCCGATCCCGCCCTCGAAGGCAGGACCCTGGCCGATATCGCACAGCAGCGGGGCACCGATCCCGTCACCACCTACCTCGATCTCATCGCCGAATCGCAGGCCGCGCGTGCGGAGGGGAGGGACGGAGGCGAGAGCATCGTCGCGACCAGCATGACCGTCGACGACATCGCTGCGCTGATGGCCTGGCCGCATGCCAACGTCGCGTCCGACGGCGGGCTGCGCGGCGCCCACCCGCGCGGGTTCGGCACCTACCCGAGGGTGCTCGGGCAATACGTGCGCGAAGAGGGTCGGCTCACGCTGGAAGAGGCCATCCACAAGATGACCGGGCTGGCGGCGGCGAACATGGGGTTCTCCGGCCGGGGCACGCTGGAAGTGGGTGCTGCCGCCGACCTCGTGCTCTTCAACGCCGCCACCGTCATCGACCGGGCGACGACCGCGGAGCCCCACCTGACGTCGCCCGGGATCGAGCGCGTATGGGTCGGGGGAACGGTCGTCTACGAGGACGGGGCCGTGACGGGAGCGCAACCGGGCGTGGTGCTGCGCCGCGAACAGCCGTGATCTCTTCCTAGCGCCTCACCCGCACCACGTCCCGCATCCGCTGGCGCACCTCGTCGGCGACTCCGGCCTCCTCCAGCCGGCTCCACAGCCTCGCGATGGTGTTTGCGTCCACCCAGCCGGGCACGGAGGTCTGCCAGGCCTGAGCCGCGCGGAAGGTGTCCACGGCTTCCACAGTCTCGCGATCGTAGAGGAGCGCGTCCGTCGCTTCCATGGAAGGCGGCGGCGAGCCCGCCCGGTAGTATCCCAGCGCGTGCAGCATCACCTTGAGCTGCAGTACGTCGCGGCCGGCGAACTGCTGGAGGCTGCGGAAGCCGAGGGTCTCCGAGATGGTGTCGTAGATGCGCCGCACCTCCCTTATCGGTTCGGGGTGCTCGCACACGTTGATGTCGGTGGTGACGCCGTCCTGACGGCGCGACATGCCGGGACGCGGGTCCGCGACCAGCACGGCGGCCGACTGGGTGCGGCCGTGGCGGCCGTCCCCGCCCAGCATCTGCCCGGCGTAGAGGGCCTCGATCAGCCGGTCCGCGAGATGGCGCCCCGACCCCTCCGTTCTCTCGAACGCGACCGCGACCGAGTCCACCACGGCGGTGCTCACCAGCGCGTTGCCCTGAGCAGCGTAGTTGAGCCCGGTGCGCTCCCAGACCCAGTCGCCCCGGTCCTCGGCGCCGTACTGGCCCGATCCGGTCCACTGGGCCGAGCGCCCCTGCATGTCGATCACGCCCACCTGCCTGCGTTCCCGCCCCTCGTCCGCCGCCACCACGCGGTCCATGGCCTCCTGGGGGGCCACGCCCTGCTCCAGAAGGGCAAGGAGATCGTGGCCGTACTCGAGCCGCGTGCCGCCTTGGGTCGCGACCGCCCCCACCCCCGGCCGCACCCACGGTACGGCGTTGCCGACGCAGGCCACGCGCGTGGTGACCGCCACCCCGGACTCACCGGTCACCGGGTCGATGCCGACGATCGAGAAGGTGTTGAACACAAGGTCCTCCCCCCAGCCCGCCGGTTCCTGGGCCGCCAGGGGAATGGCGACCGCGAGCAACAGCGTAAGCAGGAGCGGCGCGACGAACGCCGTGATGGCGCATCGGGACGACAAGGGCGATCGGGACATGGCTACCTCCATGCGGTGCGCCAGGGGCTGCCGCGACCTGCCGAGACGGGGAGCTGCGCCACGCGGGCCGCGTAAGTCGGACATCCGCCAACATGGCACGCCATCCCCGGGAGTCGCCACCGCCCGGACAATCGCGGCTTCCCGGATTCGGGGGCATGGCCGGCACCGCCGGCTCTCGCCAAGTTCCCATACGCGCCACGGCCGGACGGTCTCCGCGCCGCGGCCGCAATCCGCATCTCGACCCGAATGCCCGATCACTCCCACGCCGGAGCGCCCACCATGCGCCGAACCGCACCGATCGCCGCGCTGCTTCTCCTGCCCGCCGCGCTCGACGCGCAGGCCCGTCGGCCGAACTTCGCGCAGCCGACCCTCCCGCCCCCGAGCATCGTCGAGTATCAGCCGCGCTCCACCCTCGTGGTCCCGGAGAACCCCGTGCCGCGGGCGAAATACCCGGTGGTGGACCTGCACGGGCATCCCCCGTCGCTCGCCGACGCCGCCACCATCGAGCGGGTGGTGGCGGCGATGGACGAACTGAACCTCCAGGTCATCGTGCAGGCGCGCGGCAGCTCCGGCACCCGCCTCACCCGTCAGATCGAGGCGGTGCGCGCCGCCGGGCACGCAGACCGCTTCGTGTTCTTCACCACGCTCGATCTGCGCAACGTGGGTCCCGGATCGGGCGCCCGCATTGCGGCCCAGCTTGAGGAGGACGTGCGCGCCGGAGCGGTGGGCATCGGCGAGATCGGCAAGCAGTTCGGGCTCACCACCCGCAAGGCGGACGGCACCCGCCTCCAGCTCGACGACCCCGAGCTCGACGTCGTCTGGGAGACGGCGGCCCGCCTCGGGATTCCGGTCTTCATCCACACCGCCGACCCCGCGGAGTTCTTCCAGCCCCTCGACTACGAGAACGAACGCTGGCTCGAGTTGGCCATCTTCCCCAACCGCCGCTTCTTCGACAGCGAGCGCTTCCCCTCTTTCGAGGAGCTGATGGCCGAGCGCGACCGGATGCTGGCGAAGCATCCCAACACGACCTGGGTGCTGGCGCACATGGGATGGCACACGCAGGATCTCGCGCGTCTGGGCGAACTCTTCGACCGCTTCCCCAACGTCCACGGCGAGGTCGGCGCCGTGCTTTACGACCTGGGACGACAGCCCCGCTTCGCGCGCGAGTTCTTCGTCAGGTACCAGGACCGCATCCTCTTCGGGAAGGATTCCTTCCAGCCCGACGAGTATCCCTACTATTGGCGCGTCTTCGAGACCGAGGACGAGTACTTCGACTACTACCGGAACTACCACGCCTTCTGGAAGCTCTACGGCATGGGCCTGCCGGACGATGTGCTGCGCAAGGTGTACTACGCCAACGCGCTGCGGATCATCCCCAACATGCCCGAGGCAGGCTTTCCTCGGTAGGGAGTCAGTTACTCCGGAGGCATCACGTCGCTGGCCACGGGTTCCAGGCGCACCACCGCCGTGAGGTCCTCCTGGTGCTCGAGGGCGAGATAGATGAGCCCGTCGGGACCCTCCCGCACGTCCCGGATGCGGCCCAGCTCGCCCGGCAGGAGGGTCTCGACGCCGAGCGCATCCGTTCCTTCGAGGATGACCCGGCCAAGCTGCTCGCCGACCATGCCGCCGACGAAGGCGCTGCCCTTCCACCAGGGGAACGCGTCCCCGCGGTAGATCATCATGCCGGAGATGCCGATGGAGGGCGTCCACACGAAGCGTGGGGATTCCACGCCCTCCCCGGAGGCGTCGAGCGTGTACGCCGTGCCGTCGTAGTTGATGCCGTGGGAGACCACGGGCCAGCCGTAGTTGCCGCCGCCCGAAATCAGGTTGAGCTCGTCGCCGCCCCGGGGCCCGTGCTCGTTCGACCAGACGTCCCCGGTGCCGGGATCCACCGCGAGGCCCTGCAGGTTGCGATGTCCGTAGCTCCAGATCTCGGGTAGAGCGTCGCCGTTCCCCACGAAGGGGTTGTCGTCGGGCACGCGGCCGTCGTCGTGCAGGCGCACGATGGTGCCCATGTGGTTGGTCACGTCCAGCGCCGGGTGGCCGGCCATCATGTCGGGTTCGAACATGCGGTCGCCCACCGTCAGGTACAGATACCCGTCGAGGCCGAAGGCCATGCGCCCGGAGAAGTGGTTGTTGTTGTCGTGCCAGGCGTTGGAATCGAAGATCTCCTCGACGTCGGTGACCCGGCCATCGTCCCAGCGCCCCCTGACCACCGTCGTGGTGCCCTCCGACCCGTCCTCGTTGGGCTTGCCGTAGCTCAGGTAGAGCCAGCGGTTTTCGGCGAAGTCGGAGTGGGGCAGGATGTCCATGAAGCCCCCCTGGCCCTCGTCCCGGTAGACTTCCGGCCAACCCGCCACCGGCTCCGGCTGGAGCACGCCGTCGCGCACCACGCGCAGGCGGCCCGGACGCTCCACGATGAGCATCTCGCCGCCGGGCATCCACGCCATGGACCAGGGATGGTCGAGGCCGTCGGCGACCGTGACGACGCGGAAGTCGTGGCGGGCGGAGGAATACACCCCGTCGGCGGCCTCCGCGGCGCCTGCGGCGTCCCGCGCTTCGCCGTCGCCCATGGCGCTCTCTCCGGAATTCTGTCCGCAAGCGACAACGCCCGCGGCGGCGGCCACCCCTGCGCTCAACAGCATGCGGGTCCGGATGGTTCGATGGTGCATGGCCCCTCCTTGGTCGATAGCAGTTGTCCGCTGGTCTGCCCAGGCAGCGAGACCGGGCACGAGCAGCGCCATTCAGTATAGACGCTGCCCTCGGACCGGGCATCGCTTCCCGCCTTACCGGGCGATGCCGTTCGCAGGGCCCCCGGCGCTCCACGATCGTGACCGGCGGCTCGCGGCGACCTTCCGATCGTCCCCTCCAGCCATGGAGGCGCCCGGGTTCCGGCCCGAGCTTTCGGGTCCATGGCGGCCCCGGCATCAATCTCAGCGACACGGTTTCCCGTCCCGGACAGCGGGGATGCGGACCACATCGCCCTCAACGCCCTCAAGCGCCACTTTGGCTACCCGGGGTTCAGGCCCGGGCAGGATGTGCTGGTGCGCGCGGTGCTCCAGGGCCACGACGCCCTCGGCATCCTCCCGACCGGGGGAGGGAAGAGCGTGTGCTACCAGGTGCCCGCCGCCGTTCTCCCCCACGCCACCATCGTCGTCAGCCCCTTGGTCTCGCTCATGGCCGACCAGGCGATGCGCTGCCGCGAAGCGGATATCCCGGCCGCGTTCCTGAACTCCACCCTCTCCTCGCAGGAGCGCGACCGAGTGGAGGCGCAATTGGTCGATGGCGCGCTGCGCGTCGTCTTCGTGGCCCCGGAGCGCTTCGAGAGCCGCTCGTTCCGCCAGCTCCTGCCGCGTCTGCGCGTGAGCCTGCTCGCGGTCGACGAAGCCCACTGCATCTCCGAGTGGGGCCACGACTTCCGTCCCGCCTACCTGCGGCTCGACCGCCTGCGCGGGATGTTCGAGGCCCCCATGATCGCCCTCACCGCCACCGCCACCCCGCGCACCCGGCGGGAGATCGTGACCCGGCTGCGGCTCGCCGACCCGGTCACCGTGGTAGGAGGCTTCGACCGCCCCAACCTGGTGTGGGGCGTCGAGCGGGCGCGGTCGTGGAAGGAGAAACGGGAGCGGCTGCGCGCCTTGGTGCGCTCCCGGCCCGGCGTCACCCTCGTCTACGCGAGCAGCCGCAAGGGGGTCGAGCGCGTCCGCGACGACCTGGCCGCCCTCGGCTACACCACCGAGGCCTACCACGCCGGGCTGCCGGCGGCCGAACGGGCCCGCGTACAGGACGCCTTCATGGCCGGCGACGCCCCCCTGGTGGCCGCCACCAACGCCTTCGGCATGGGGGTCGACAAGAGCGACGTGCGCCTGGTGATCCACCACGAGCTCCCGCGCACCATGGAGGCGTACTACCAGGAAGCCGGCCGGGCCGGCCGGGACGGCGACACCGCGCAATGCCTGGCACTCTGGTCGAAGGACGACCGCGCGGGCCAGATGACCTTCATCGACCACAGCTACCCGCCGCCGCGCGCGGTCCGCCGCTTCTGGCGCGATCTCCGCCGCCGGGCCGCAGGGCAAACGCGGCTGAAGCTTCCGGTCGACGAGCTTCGCGCCCGCGACGGCACCCCGCTGACCCCATCCAACGTGGGCGCCCTGGCCCGCGCGCTGGCCGCCTGCCGGGTGGTGCACCTGCGCGAGGACCCGCCCGAGCAGCCCGGCGACACCCTGCACATCGACCTGCGCCCCCACGTCCGCCGACTCCCGCTGGGAAGGCTGCGCGAGCGGCGCAACGCCGAGGTGGCCAAGCTGGCCGCCGTGGAGCGCTATGCGCGGACGCGCGGTTGCCGCCGGGCCCGCATTCTCGGCTACTTCGGGGACGCCCTCGACAAGGCCAACTGCGGCACCTGCGACAACTGCCACCGGCAGTGATGGCCGGCACACGCTCGCAGCATCGCCAAGGATCCGGTCCAAGGCCTGTAATACGACGGTAATACGAGGAGCGGTCGGGCCGATCCGTGGGACGATGGAGCCAACTCCGGTGGCGAACTCCGGCCGCCGTCTCGTACCTTGATGCGTCCGGGCCCACCGCCCGCGCCCCGCACAGGCGTAAGGCGTGGTCACGCCCTCCGTCACCCCCTCCGCTACTGGGAGTCCCCACCGCATGAGCACTTCCCGGTCCCTCGCCGCCATTGCGATCCTCCTGGCCGCCGGCATCGTCGGCTGCGCCCCACCCGACGAGGCGCCCCGCGCGCACTGGACCGAGGTCACGGACAGCACCGAAGTCCGGCTCATCCGCGAGGCTGAATCCCTCTGCGACGACTGCATCACGCTCGAACGCATGCTGGTCATGGGAGACACGATCGGCGAGGGATACTTGCGGGGTGCCTTCCATCTCGTGCGAGACAGCGCCGGCAACTACTGGTTCGGTCAGTACGAAGCGGTGAAGGTCTTCGATGCGGCCGGCAACTTCGTGGGTGAAGTCGGACGAGCCGGGGAGGGTCCGCTCGAGTGGGAAAACGCAATGCCGGTGCACACGGACCGCGAGGGTCGCATACACATCTTCGACAGCGGGAACTATCGCCACAGCGTCGTAGGCCCGGACTTCACCCTGATCGAAGACCATTCGCTTCCTGACCATGTAGCGGACGTTGGTCCATTGGAAGACGGGGGGCGGTGGGTGGTCAACATGTGGCATCCGACCCCCGACGCCATCGGTTCGCCGCTCCACATTGTCGAGGACGGGGAGATCAAACGGTCGTTTGGCGGGTTTGTCGATCCCGAGAATCCGAGGGCGCAAACCGCCTCCTGGAGAGCCTTCACCACCGATTCCGCTCATCGGATCTTCTCCGCGCCGCTGAACGGCGCCTACAGCATAGAGGTCTGGGATGAGGACGGCCGCCGGGTCACGGGCTTCCTGGTTCCCGGGTTCAACGATCCGCCCTGGGATCCGGATGCTCCTGCATCTGCGGATAATCCTCCCGCCAGCACGATACGGGCGCTGCGAGTCGATTCCGAAGACCGCTTGTGGGTCCTGACCTGGCGGCGACGGGATGACTGGCTGGACATGATGGAGGAACGCCCGGGACCGGGTGGACGCGTCCGACTCGAGATGAAGCCCGAATACCAGACGATCGACAGACACTACGGTCAGATCGACGTCATCGACCTGACCACGGCGACGGTGATTGCCCGCACCAGAATGGAGGGAGTTGTCCTGGTCGACTTCCTGGGGGAAGATGAACTGTGGTCGGGGGAGTTCTTCGGGCCCGGCCATCTGCGTGCCGGCATCTGGGAGATCGGCTTCAACCCCTGAGCAGGCCACCGCGTCACAGTCGCCGCAGTCTCGCGCCAGTCTTGCGCCCAATCCGCCGCTTCCCTTTCCCGCGCACCCTATCGACGCCCGCGGTGTACCATTCCACGTGCCCATGCGGCCTCTTCCACCCGGAGAGAGCCCTTCATTGCGCTCTCTGCAAACATCCAATAACACAAAGATATAAAATGAGTTATCATGTTGTACATGATGTAACACATGATATAGGATCGAGTGATGGAACCCTATCTCGGTCCTGATCACGCGCGTCTCCGCAAAGGCGTTCGAGCCTTCGCGCTGGAACACATCACGCCCGTCGCGGCCGAGATCGACCGCACCCAGACCTTCCCGTGGGAGAACGTGCGCGCGATGGGCGAGATGGGACTCCTGGGCGTGCCCATTCCCGAAGAGTACGGAGGCATGGGACGCGACTACCTGAGCTACATCCTCGTCGTCGAGGAGTTGGCGCGGCATGACGCCAGCCACGCCATCACGGTGTCGGCGCACACGACCCTCGGCGCGAGCCCGATCCTGACGTTCGGGACCGAGGCGCAGAAGCGCAGATACCTGCCCCTGCTCGCCAGCGGCCGCGTGCTGGGAGGCTTCGGGCTCACCGAGCCGGCGGCGGGATCGGATTCGGCGGGCACCCGCACGCGCGCGGTCCGCGAGGGAGACGGCTACCGCATCAACGGCTCCAAGATCTTCATCACGCATGCCGGCGTCGGGGAGATCTTCACCATCACCGCGCTTACCAATCCGGCGCGGGGCACCCGTGGCATCACCAGCTTCATCGTCACCAAGCCGACGTGCGACCTCGAGACGGCGCGCCGCCTGGGGGTGGGGCACTCGACGGAACTCGATTTCACCCGCGGCGTACGGGCGGGCGGCAAGGAAGACAAGATGGGGTGGCGGGCTTCGGATACCCGCGAGCTGGTGCTGGACAACGTCTTCGTACCGGCCGGGAACCGGCTCGGAGCCGAGGGCGAGGGGTTCGTCAACTTCATGCGCACCCTCGATGCCGGGCGCATTGGAATCGCCGCCCTGGCTCTCGGCATCGCCGAGGGAGCTTTTGACGCCGCCCTGGAGTATACGTTGCAACGGAAACGTTACGGGCACAGGATTTACGACTATCAGGCGGTTCAATTCCGCTTGTCCGACATGGCCACGGGGATCCAGGCCGCCAGGCATCTGACCTATCACGCGGCCTGGCTCAAGGATCAGGGACGCCCCTTCTCCAAGGAAGCCTCCATGGCGAAGCTGTTCGCCTCGGAGCTGTCGATGCGCGCCACCACGGAGGCGGTCGAGCTTCTGGGAGGCGCCGGGTACACGAACGACTACCCGGTGGAACGGATGTTTCGCGACGCGAAAGTGTGCGAGATCGGAGAGGGCACGAGCGAGATTCAGCGCTTGCTGATCGCTCGCCACCTGGTGCGCGAGGTCGGCGGAGGCGGAATGGCTGCAGAGCTGAAGGCGGGGTAGGGAGGCCCTCGGGCGGTCCCGGGCCCCGCGACTCGCGGAGAAACCAGGGATTTGAGGAGACAGATCATCATCAGCGCGTCCTCGCGCGAGACGCGGGTGGCGCTACTGGAAGACAAGAGACTCGTAGAATTGATGCTGGACCGCCCGGACCAGGGACGGTTGGTGGGCGATGTGTTCCTGGGCCGCGTAGAGGCGGTGCTTCCCGGCATTCAGGCGGCCTTCGTCGACATCGGCGTCGAGAAGGCGGGCTTTCTGCACGTCTCGGACGTGGTTCACCAGGACGGTGAACCGTCGGAGAACGGCCGCGACGGCCAGAACACGCCGATCCAGAAACTGCTCAACAAGGGCGACCGGGTCACCGTGCAGGTCACCAAGGAGCCCATCGGCACCAAGGGACCGCGCCTGACCGGCCAGGTCTCGCTGGCGGGCCGCTTCCTCGTCTACATGCCGTTCTCGTCGCGCGTCGGCGTGAGCCGCAAGATCGAGGACCGCAGGCAGCGGTCGCGGCTGCGTGCCCTTGCCCGCAGGGTGGTGCCGGCCGATTCCGGCGGGGTGATCGTGCGCACGGTGGGGGAGGAGGCGACGGAGAAGCGGTTCGCGCGCGAGTTCGAGACCCTGCGGGGGAGCTGGCTGGAGATCCAGCGGACGGCGAAGGCCGCTGCCGAGCCCGGGGTCGTGCGCCGCGAAGCGCGTCTGATCAGCGGCGTCATCCGGGATCTGTTCAGCGACAAGTTCGACTCGCTGACGGTGGATTCCCCCGTCATCTTTCGCGAGATCGAGGGTTACGTGCAGGGCGTGGCTCCCGATCTGCTGGACCGGCTGAAGCTGTACCGGGGCCAGGAGCCGCTGTTCGACGTTCACGGCATCGAGGAGGAGATCCACCGCTCGTTCCGGCGCAAGGTGGGGCTCAAGTCCGGCGGCCATCTGGTGATCGAGCCGACCGAGGCGCTGGTTTCGATCGATGTGAACACCGGGCGGTTCGCCGGCAGGAAGAAGAACGATCCCGCCTCGCTCATCCTGAAAACCAACCTGGAGGCGGCGCGCGAGATCGCCCGCCAGCTCCGGCTGCGCGACGTCGGTGGAATCGTGGTCGTGGACTTCATCGACATGGACACGCAGAAGGACCGCGACAAGGTGTTGCACGAACTCCGCACCCACCTGGGGCGCGACCGTGCGCGCACCCGCGCGTTCGCCGTCTCCGAACTCGGGCTGATCGAGATGACCCGCCAGCGGGTGCGGCCGTCGATCTTCACCTCGATCACGGACGCGTGCACCCATTGCGGAGGGCTGGGCCGCGTCTTCGCGCCCGACACCGTGATGCGCCGGGTGGAGCGCAGCCTCAAGCGCGCTGCCGCGGCGAAGAGCGAGCGCAGTCTCACGGTGCGCATCCATCCCGAGGTGGCGCTGCACGTGCTCGACTCGGAGCCGGACTTTCGCAACCGGGTGTCGAGCGCCACCGGCCTGGAGATCAGCCTGCGCGACGATCCTCTGCTGGGCGAAGACGAGTTCCGCCTGCTCTCGGGCCGGGCCCAGGTGGACGTCACGGGGAAGTACGCGACGGTCTAGGCGCGTGCCCGGTGCCCTTGACCTCTCCGGGCGACTCTGTAGCTTTTTCGGGCTGCGGAGCCTTGTGACGCAGGCCCCGTGTCCGGGATCTCCATCTACGTGAAGAGGCAGGCATGTACGCGGTGTTCGAGAGCGGCGGAAAGCAGTTCAGGGCCGAGCTGGGTCAACGGCTCCGGATTCCCGCGCTTGCCGCCGAGGAGGGCTCGACGGTCACCTTCGACCGCGTGCTGATCACAGGTGGAGCGGATGGCGAACCGGAGGTCGGGACGCCCACGGTCGAGGGCGCCGCGGTGCGGGCCGAGGTGCTGGCGCACGGCAAGGACCGGAAGCTCATCATCTTCAAGCGCAAGCGCCGGAAGGGATACCGCAAGAAGCAGGGTCACCGCCAGAAGTTCACCGAAGTGCGCATCGACGAGATCGTCACGTAGCAGTCCGAGCCGGGGAGGAACCCGAGATGGCACACAAGAAAGGCGTCGGCTCAAGCCGAAACGGACGCGACTCGAAGCCGAAGTTCCTGGGCGTCAAGCGCTACGGCGGACAGCCCGTGACCGCGGGCAGCATCCTCGTGCGCCAGCGGGGCACCCGCTTCCATCCCGGCACCAACGTCGGCAGGGGGGGGGACGACACCCTGTTCGCCCTGGTCGCCGGGGTGTTGAAGTTCGGCCGGCGCCGCACCCGCAATTTCTTTACG
>VYDD01000255.1:18594-29062 GCA_009843625.1 Gammaproteobacteria bacterium
AACCGCCAGTTCGTTTCGGTAAGCCCGAACTAGCGCGCCCGATTGGAGGGTGGGTCCGGCCATCCGGGCCGGCGTCCTCCCTGAGCCTCGCGCGCCGACGCGATGATGCGCCAGATGATGTCGCGCGCCATCTCCGGGTCCACGCCCAGTTCGCGCGCCCGCACGGCGGCCTGACGCACCATCCGCGCTTCGCGCGCCGGGTCGAGGACCGGAAGGCCCAGTTCCTTCTTCACCCGCCCGATCTCGATGGCGAGTTTGCGGCGTTCCCCCATCAGCTCGATGAGCCGGTCGGTCACCTCGCTCATCACTTCCCGCATGCGAGCCAGCCGCTCCTCCGGCGCGCCCGCCGCTCCCTTGGGGTCAGTCATGGGTTCCCGATGAGCCTCGCGGGTTGAGGAAGGCCTCGGTGTGATCCCGGTCCTGCGGCCGGGTGGCGAGGCTCACCCCCACCAGCACCGGGATGTGGACCATGAGCCCCAGTATTCCCTCGTGCAGGTCCAGGGGACGCAGTTCCATCCCCAGATACCCCGTGGTGAAGAAGAAGACCGCGGTCGCCGAGCCCGCGACCAGACCGGCCACGATGCCCGGGGTGGTGGCGCGTCGCCAGAAGAGAGCCGCGCAGATGGGAGGCGCGAACTGGCATATGATGCCGTAGGCGGTCAGCAGCAGCACGACCAGCGAGGAATCTTCGTCCAGCGCGAACCAGTACGCGACCACCCCCACCACCAGGACCAGCACCTGCATCAGACGGCGCTGGCCGGCATCGCTCAGCCGGCGGAAGGGGCCGATGCCGTCCTCCACCGTCACGGATGCCGCGGCGTGCAGGAGCGCGTCCCCGGTCGACATCGACGCCGAGAGGGCGCCCGCGCAGAAGAGGCCCACGACCAGCACCGGCAGCTCGGAGCGCAGGATGAGGAAGGGGAGGATGAAGTCGGCGTTGGGGGGCGACTCCGGCAGCAGCACGCCGGCGAAGCCGATCAGGAAGACCGGGATCAGGAAGAGCTGGAAGGTGGGGAAGAGGACCACCGTGCGGCGGAGCGTACGGTCGTCGCGCGCGGTGAAGGCCTTCATGAAGAGGTGGGGCCACATCATGAGCCCGATCGCGCTCACCAGGATGGCGCTCGAGTAGCCGCCCCAGCTCCAGGGATCGCCCGCGGCGGTCAGGCCCGGAACGGAGAGCATCTCCGGACGCTCGGCCAGGATGCGTTCGAACATCTCTCCCACCCCCCCGTACAGCCGGAAGGGCAGGTAGATGCCGAGCGACCAGGCGATCGCGACCATGAAGATGCCCTGGAAGGTGTTGGTCCATCCCACCGCGGCCACCCCGCTGGTCAGGACGTAGAGGGCCACGATGCCGTAGGCGATCGCCGCTCCCACGGCCAGCGGCACGTGGCCGTCGGTGACCGCCTCGATGACGATCCCCGCCCCCTGCATCTGCAGCGTGACGTAGGGCACGAATGCCGCCACCGAAAGAGCCGCCATCAGCGCGGACAGGAAGCGCGAAGGGAAGCGTCCGACCAGCAGCTGCGCCTGGGTGACGTAGCCGAAGCGCCGCCCGAGTGCGGCCGCGTGCGGCCCGATGAAGTACCAGGGCGCGATTCCGAGGGCGCCGTAGGAGAGGATGTAGAAGGCTGCGGCGCCACGGGAGTAGGCCCAGCCCGGCCCGCCCAGGAATGCGAAGGCGGAGAACACGGTCGCCCCGGTGACGAAGTACATGACGAGCAGGCCGAAGCGGCGGTCTCCGGCCACATAGCCGGTCACGCTCCGGGAGGCGCGCCGGCCCGCCATCAGCCCGATGCCGAGCGTCACCGCCAGGTAGACCAGGATCAGGCCCGCGATCAGCTGCCAGCGCTCCATCTACCCGGCACCTCCGGCCCGCGAGTCCTGTCCCGGCCGGCCTCGGGCGTCCCCCGCCGGCCCGCCGGCGCGGTTCCGTTCCTCCGAGCGGTCCAGCACGAAGAGCACCACCGCCCCGAAGCCCACCCAGAGCCCGATCGCGGCCATGTTGAATGGGAGGCCCAGCACCAGCGGCAGAGGACGGTTGAAGGCGACGAAGCCCGGCCATGTGACGAAGACCAGGAAGAGCACGAAGTAGATCGTGGTCGCGGCGCGCACCAGCTTCACCCGGTTCATCGTCCGCGGAACTCCGGGCGGCGCTTCTCCACGAAGGCACGCACGCCCTCGCGGCCGTCGTGGCTCGCGAAGGCGGCGAGGAAGAGCTCCTTCTCGAGCGCCAGTCCCTCGGCCAGGGGGGTCTCGGCGGCGGCCCGGAGCGATTCCTTGACCAGCCCGAGCGCGAACGGGCTCCAGCGCGCCATGCGTCCCGCCAGCTTCCGGGCCCGCTCGAGGTGCTCGCCGTCGCCGGCGAGGATCTCCACCAGGCCGATGCGGTGGGCCTCGGCGGCGTCGACCACGTCGCCGCTCAGGGCGATGCGGGCGGCCTGTCCGGGCCCCACCAGCCGCGCCAGGCGCTGGGTGCCGCCGGCCCCCGGAATCAGCCCCAGGCGAATCTCGAACTGGCCGAAGCGGGCGCTCGGGTCGGCCACGCGCACGTCGCAGGCGAGCGCCAACTCGACGCCGCCCCCCAGGCAGAAGCCGTGGATGGCGGCGATGAGGGGCTTCGGGAAGGCGGCAACGGCGTCGTACACGCGCCGGCGCCGGTAGACCTCCCGCTGCTCGCCGGCGGTGCGCCCCGCGAACTCGGAGACGTCGGCGCC
The DNA here is from genome assembly GCA_009843625.1 of Gammaproteobacteria bacterium. GTDB lineage: Bacteria > Gemmatimonadota > Gemmatimonadetes > Longimicrobiales > Gaopeijiaceae > BD2-11. The sequence goes on from VYDD01000255.1 coordinate 21,312, forward strand.
CGCCGCGAACGCCTTCTCGCCGGTTCCGCACAGGATGGCGACCCGCACCGCGTCGTCATCGGCAAGCCGGTCCATCGCCTGGGCGATCTCGCGCCGCACCACCGCGTTGAGGGCGTTCAGCTTGTCGGGCCGGTTGATACGCACGGTCGCGACGAAGCCGTCGCGCTCGACCACGATGGTCTCGTAGTGCCGGTCGTTCAATCGCCCCCCTTGTCCCAGCGGTAGAAGCCTTCTCCCGACTTCCTCCCGAGCTTCCCCTCTTCCACCATGCGTCGCAAGATGGCGGGAGGTCGGTAGCGCTCGCCGCCCAGCTTCTCGTGCAGATACTCGGCGATCGCCAGCCGAACGTCGAGCCCCACCAGGTCGGTGAGCCGGAGCGGGCCCATGGGGTGGCGGTAACCCAGTTCCATGGCCTTGTCGATGGCGGCGGGATCGGCCACGCCCTCCTCAACCATGCGCATGGCTTCCAGCCCCAGGGCCACCCCGAGCCGGGAGGAGGCGAAGCCGGGGGCGTCGCGGACGACGATGGGCTCCTTGCCCAGCCCGCGCGCGAATGCGACCCCGGTGTCCAGGGCGGCCTCGGCGGTGCCGCTGCCGCGCACGACCTCCACCAGCGCCATCAGGTGCACCGGGTTGAAGAAGTGCAGCCCCAGGAAGCGGCCCGGCTCGGCCAACACCTCGGCGATCGCGTCGATGCTGAGGGAGGAGGTGTTTGTCGCGAGCAGCGCCGATGGGTGAGCCGCGGCTTCCACCTCGCGGAAGAGGCTCCGCTTGAGCTCCATGCGCTCGGGCGCGGCCTCAACGACCAGGTCGGCCTCCGCGGAGGCAGCCTCCAGCGACCGGGCGAGCGCGATTCGGTCGAGGGCGGCTGTCCGGCTCTCTTCGCTCACCTTTCCGAGGGATACGCCCTTGTCCAGATTCGCGCGGATGCGCGCGAGGCCGCGGTCGGCCGCCCCCCCGTCGGGGTCGTGAAGGGTGACCTGATGCCCGGCCATGGCCGCCACCTGGGCGATGCCGTGGCCCATGACCCCGGCGCCCAGCACGGTGACGCGCTCGATCCGGTTGGCCGTGGCGTGCCGGCTGTCCACGGGCCGGCTAGTCCGCGCTGACCACGGCGGCGATCCCCTGGCCGACCCCGATGCACATCGTGGCGAGCCCGACCCCGCTCCCGCGCTTCACCATCTCGTGCGCCAGCGTGCACAGGATGCGCGCCCCCGAGCAGCCCACCGGGTGCCCGAGCGCGATCGCTCCCCCGTTCACGTTGACCCGCTCCGGGTCGAGACCCAGCAGGCTCAGGCAGGGGATGGCCTGCGCGGCGAAGGCCTCGTTGACTTCGGCCAGCTCGACGTCCGCGGGACCGATGCCGGCGCGCCGGAACGCCCGTTGGGTCGCGGGCACGGGCCCGATCCCCATGCGCTGAGGCTCCACTCCGGCCACCGCGCTCGCGCGGATGCGGACCATCGCGGCGAGTCCCAGGCTGCGTGCGCGCTCCTCCTCCATCACCAGAAGCGCGGCGGCGCCGTCGTTGATGCCCGACGAGTTGCCCGCAGTGACGGTCCCGTCCTTCGCGAAGACGGGCCCGAGCCGGGCCAGCGACTCGGGGGTCACGCCGGCGCGCGGATGTTCGTCGGTGTCGACCACAACCGGCCCGCCCTTCTGCCTCGGCACCTCGACCGGGACCAGCTCGTCCCGGAAGCGGCCGCCGGCGATGGCGCGCTGGGCGCGCGCCTGGCTCTCGGCCGCGAAGGCGTCCTGCTCCTCCCGCGTCACGGCGAATTCCTTCGCCACCACCTCGGCGGTCTGCCCGAGCCCGATGGTCCATTCGGAGGTGAAGGCGGGGTTCGGAAAGCGCCACCCCAGCACGGTATCGGCGACGGTCGGCGTTCCGCGCGCGTACCCGGCGGCCGGCTTCAGCATGACCCACGGAGCCCGGCTCATGCTCTCCACGCCGCCGGCGATGAACAGCTCGCCCTCGCCGGCCGCGATGGCGTGAAAGGCGCTGTCGACCGCTTGCAGCCCGGAGCCGCACAGCCGGTTGACCGTCTGGCCGGGCACGGTGACCGGCAGCCCCGCCCGGAGCAGCCCCATGCGGGCGACGTTGCGGTTGTCCTCGCCGGCCTGGTTGGTGCACCCGAAGATCACGTCGTCGATGCCGGCCGGGTCGAGGCCGTTCCGGTCGACCAGGGCGCGGATTACCCCTGCCGCCAGGTCGTCCGGGCGCACCGTCGCGAGCGCGCCGCCGTGCCGTCCGATGGGGGTGCGGACGGCGTCGACGATGACCGCCCGCCTCACTGGTCCACTGCCCTCATCGGTCGGTCGTCCTCATTCGACCGGGGCCCTCATCCGTCCAGCGCCACCCAGACGCTCTTCACCTGGGTGTACTTGTCCAGCGCGGCCTGGTAGCCGAGGTCGCGACCGAAGCCGCTCTGCTTGTATCCGCCGAAAGGCGACCCCGAGTCGTACTGGTTGTAGGTGTTGATCCACACGGTGCCGGCCTTGATCTCCCGGGCAATGCGGTGCGCCCGGCCCACGTCGCGGGTCCAGATCCCGGCCGCCAGCCCGTAGATGGTCTGGTTGGCCTTCTCGATGGCGTCGGCGGTATCCGAGAACGGGATGACCGCCGCCACCGGCCCGAAGATCTCCTCCTGTGCGATGCGCATCTCGGGGGTGACGTCCGCGAAGATGGTCGCCTGCACGAAGTTGCCCTTCCCGTTGACGGTGGCTGCCTCGCCGCCCGTCACCAGGCGGGCGCCGTCGGCCTTGCCGGCTTCGATGTAGCCGAGCACCACGTCCCGCTGCCTGCGGCTCACGATCGCGCCCATGCGCGTCTTCGGGCCCATGGGGTCGCCGACCGTCATCTTGTCCGCGCGCGCCGCCAGCCCGTCCAGAAACTCCTCGTAGACGGCCTCCTGCACCAGGATGCGCGAGCCCGCCGCGCACACCTCGCCCTTCCCGTAGAAGATACCGGTGTTGGCGCCACGCACCGCGCTCCCCAGGTCGGCGTCCGCGAAAACGATGTTGGGCGACTTGCCGCCCAGCTCGAGGGAGACCTTCTTCAGCGTCTCCGCCGCCTCCCGCATGATGGTCTTTCCGACCTCGGTCGAGCCCGTAAAGGCGATGGCGTCCACGCCGGGATGGCGCACCATGGCGGCGCCAGCCCGCGTGCCGCGCCCCGGGACGACGTTCAGAATGCCGGGCGGAAAGCCCGCCTCCGCGGCCAGTTCGCCCAACAGCAGGGCCGTCAGGGGCGTCTCCATGGCCGGCTTCAGCACCACCGCGTTCCCGCACGCCAGCGCCGGGGCAACCTTCCAGGTCGCGAGCGAGAGCGGGAAATTCCACGGCACGATGCACCCCACCACGCCCACGGGTTCGCGCAGGGTGTAGTTCAGGAACGGTCCCTTCACCGGGATAGTCTCGCCCTGGATCTTGTCGGCCAGCCCCGCGAAGTAGCGGAAGTTCTCGACCACGCTGGGCACGTCGACGTAGCGCGATTCGAAGATGGGCTTGCCGTTGTCGCGGGTCTCCGTTTCCGCGATGAGCTGGGCGTCGCGCTCGATCAGGTCCGCCAGCCGCCAGAGCAGGCGCGAGCGCTTGTGGGCGTCGGTGCGGCGCCAGGCTTTCGACGCGAGCGCGGCATGCGCCGACTCCACCGCCCTCGCCACATCCTCCGCGGTAGCCTCCGCGACCTCGGCGAGCACCTCGCCGGTCGCGGGATTGGTGGTCGCGAAGGTGGCCCCGGAGACCGAGGGCACCATCTCGTTGTCGATCCAGAGACCGCGTGCGGGCACGTCGCTCATCCCGCTACTTGCCCTGGAAGGCGGCACGGCGCTTCTCGACGTAGGCGGCGATCCCTTCCGTGGCATCCTCGCTCTGGAAGAGCTGCTGCTGGAGTTCGCGCTCGACGGCCAGGCCGGTCTCGAAGGGGATTTCGGCGCCGGTCTGGACGGATCTCTTGATGAGGCCCACGGCCTTGGAGGCCTTGGCGGGCGGGGTGAACTGCCCCGCGAATTCCAGGACCTTGGCCATGAAGTCTTCCCCGGACCCGGCCTCGATGACGCGATTGATGATGCCGTGGTCGAGGGCCTCGGCAAAGCCGAAGAGCTGGCCCGTGGTCATCATCTCGATGGAGCGCGACTTGCCGACCAGCCGCGCGAGCCGCTGGGTTCCGCCGGTGCCGGGCAGCACGCCCAGGTTGATCTCGGGAAGCCCGATGCGGGAGCCGCCCGCGCGCGCGACCCGCAGGTCGCAGGCCATGGCGATCTCGAGCCCGCCGCCCACGGTGTGCCCGTTGAGCGCGCCGATGGTGAGCTTCGGGGTGTGCTCGAGCCGGTTGAGGGTCTCGTTGGCGTGCAGGCAGAAGAAGTACTTGAAGGTCGGCGTGACCTCGTTCAGCATCCCGATGCTCGCCCCGGCGCTGAAGAACTTCTCGCCATTTCCGGTGAGCACGATGACGTGCGCGTCTTCGTCCATGCGCGCGCGAAGGATGCAGGCGTCCAGCTGCTGCATCATCTGGTAGGTGTAGGTGTTCGCCGGGGGATCGTCGAGGGTCAGGATGCAGACGCCGTCCTGGACGTCGTAGTGGACCAGGGTCTGGTCGGTCATGCGGTCTTCTCCGTGGTGATGGCTGCGTTGGCTTCTCGAATCGGCGCACAATTATAGTGCCACGGCTCCGGCCCGGGGACCCGCGAGAGGGGGCGGATCCGATCCGGGCCCGGAGCCTGCCGCGGTCGAGAACCCTTCAGTTCGACGGACCGATGGGGCGGCCGGGCGTCCAGGGAGCGCCCGCGGCGGCCAGCGCCTCCTCCAGGTCGGCCAGCGCCCCCTCGATGATGCCCGCGAGGTCCTGCTCGACCGCGCCCAGGTCTCCCTCGGCGATCTCGATGTTGCGCCGCTGGGTCGCGGTCGGGTTCTGGCGGGTCTGCCAGTGACCTCCCACTACGTTGCCCACCCGGTTGGCGACCGACGGCACGCTGGGCTCGTTGAGGGAGCCGCGCAGCTGGTCCCCCTGGAGCCGCAGGCGGATGCCGGCGAATGCCTGCTCGACGTCGTCGATGCGCCCGAACAGTTCGGCCCCCGCGGCGGGCGTGCGCAGCAGGGCGGCGCGCATGTAGCCGAGCCGCTCCGACTGCCGCCCTAGCTCGGAGCTGGCCACCCCGACGCGCCGCTGCAGCTCGCTCACGCGGTGCTGAAAGGCCGCCACCGCCACGAAGTCGGTGCCCGGAGGCGCGTTCGGCACCGGCTTCACCCGGAAGCTCTGCGCCCCGCCCACCTCCTCCACGCCTTCCGCCGTGACGAGCACCAGTTGCGCCGAGTAGTCGCCGGGAGGCGCCAGCGGCCCGGCCGGAGCGGACGCCCACGGCGGGACGAACGCGGGGGTGGTCAGGTTGATGGGATTGGGCGCGGGTCTGCGCAGATCCCAGGTGATGCGGTGCAGCCCCGCGCGCGCGGGACCCTCGACCCAGCGCACCGCGTCGCCGCTCGCGTCCGACACCCGCACCAGCGCCCGGGGTCCGCTCTCGGCGGCTTCGGCGCGCAGCGTCTCGTATCCGGGGAAGGGCACGTCGGTGGCCAGTTCGCGCATCGCACGCTCCTCCTCCTCGCGCCGGTCCTCGGCCGTCGAAGGCACCTCCGGGAGGAAGTAGGTGAGCGTGGCCCCGAAGGGCGGGTTGGGCGCCGAGTAGGCGTCGGTCCCGAGCGTCGGGCGCCCGGGGGCCTGATTGGGAACGCTGGGGATGTACCACCAGGCGTCCCGCACCGGCCACACGCCCGCGCCGTCCTCCGCGGCCAGCGCCCCGCCCGCGATCTCGCGCAGCGGGGAATAGTCGTCCAGCACGTAGAAGCCCCGCCCGAACGTGGCGCCCACGACATCGCCGTCCCGCCGCTGCAGCTTGAGGTCCCGGAAAGAGATGGTGGGCGCGCCCGGAAGGCGGTGCCAGTTCTCGCCCCCGTTGGGAGAGAAGTAGAGCCCCCACTCCGCCCCGAGGAAGAGCAGGTCCTCGTTCTCATGGTCCTGCTGGATCGCCCACGCGATGGTTCCGTCCTCCAGATCCCCGGAGATGGACGACCAGTTCTCGCCGTTGTCGTCGCTTCTGAAGATGTAGGGGGCGAAGTCGCCGATCTTGTGCGCGTCCGCGACCGCGAACACCGTCGCGGCATCGTGCTGGCTGGCCTCGACATCGTTGATGAAGGAGCGCTCGGGGAGCCCCGGAAGCTCCGCGGTCCGGCTCCAGTTGCCGCCCCCGTCCGCACTGAAGTGGATCAGCCCGTCGTCGGTGCCGACGTACAGGGCATCCTCCCGGACCGGACTCTCGCTGATGGAAGTGATGGTGGCGTACATCGACATCGCGCCGTTGTCATGGAGCGCGTCGAGCTCCCACACCCGGCCCATGAAGGGCAGCTCGTAGCGATTGGTGTTGGTGGTCAGGTCGCCGCTGATCGCCGTCCACGAGTCGCCCCGGTCCTCGCTTCTCCAGACCCGTTGCGACGCAAAGTAGAGGCGGTTCGTGGAGTGCGGGCTCACCAGAATCGGGGAATCCCAGTTCCAGCGCTCGGGCGGATCCCCGACTTCGGGCTGGGGCTGGATCTGGATGGCCTCTTCGCTCCGGCGATCGACGCGGTACAGGTTCCCCACCTGCGTCATCAGGTAGAGGATGTCCGGGTCCGAGGGATCGAACTGCACTCCGTAGCCGTCGGCGCCCATGGGGAAGTACCAGTCGGAGTTGCGCACGCCTTCGACGGTGGCGGTGCGCGAGGGCCCCCACAGCGTCCCCAGGTCCTGCGCCCCGCCCAGGATCTCGGAAAAGGGCTCGCGGTTGGAGACCGCCACCTTGTAGAACTGCGAGATGGGCATGTTGGGGAAATGGCGCCAGGTCTCGCCCTCGTCGAAGGTCTCGTAGAGTCCGGCGTCCGTCCCCGCCAGCATGTGCCGGGTGTCCTCCGGGTCGAACCAGAGGGCGTGGTTGTCTGAGTGCTTCTGGCGGCCGTCTCCCAGGGTCGCGAAGGTGGCTCCGCCGTCGCGCGTGATCTGGTAGAACACGTCCATCTGGATCACCAGGTCCGCGTCGGTCGGCGAGGCCTCGATCTCCTGGTAGTAGTGCGGTCCGGTACCCCCGGAGATGTAGGAGTTGCGCTTCTCCCAGCTCTCGCCCTGGTCGGTGGAGCGGTAGAAGCCGCGCTCTTCGTCGTTTGCTTCGATGGTCGCGTAGACGATGTCGGGGTCGGCCGGCGTGACCGCGAGCCCGATCTTGCCCATGTCTCCGGAGGGAAGGCCGCGCGTCACCTCGCGCCAGCTCTCGCCCCCGTCGGTGGACTTGTGGATGCCCGACGACGGGCCGCCCGCCATGTAGCCCCACACGTGGCGCCGGCGCTGGAAGGCCGCGGCGTAGACCACGTCCGGGTTGCCGGGCGCGAACTCGATGTCGGTCACCCCGGTGTGCTCATCGAGGGCCAGCACCTGCTGCCAACTGTTTCCGCCGTCCGTGGTCCGGTAGACGCCGCGCTCGCCGCCGGCCGACCAGAGCGGCCCCTCCGCGGCGACCAGCACGGTGTTCCCGTCGTCCGGGTGGATGAGGATCTTGCCGATGTGCTCGCTGTCCGCGAGACCCACTTGCTCCCAACTGCCGCCCCCGTCACGGCTGCGGTAGACGCCCGAGCCCCACGCCACGTGGCGCCCGCTCACGTTCTCGCCGGTGCCCGCCCACACCACCTCCGGATTGGCGGGGTCGAGAGCGAGGTCGCCGATGGAGTAGGTG
>VYDD01000255.1:29072-33812 GCA_009843625.1 Gammaproteobacteria bacterium
GGGCTGGTCGTCGAACACGGGCGTCCAGGTAACGCCCGCGTTGGTGGTCTTCCACACGCCGCCGGAACCGACCGCCACGTACCACACGGACGGGTCGGCGGGGTTCACTTCGATGTCGGCGATCCTGCCCCCGGCAACCGCCGGGCCGATCTCCCGTAGAGTCAGATCGGAAAGCGCGTCCGCGACAGAGACCTGGGCGCGTCCCGGCAGGGGGAGCGCGCAGGTCAGGAGCGCGAGAGCGGTGAGCGGGCGTCGGACGGATCGGGCAATGGCGGGCATGGCTGATATCGTGAGCGGAAGGAATCGGGATGTCGGCAAGGACAACGGGAGCAGCGACCGGAAGAGGCGCTGCCGGCCACGACCGGGGATTCGCAACACCCGGCACCATGCCGGAGCCGGGTCCGGCGGGCAAGTGCCGGCGCACGCGGTGCAGGCGCGGATTCGTCCACGGACTGCTAGCTTTCCGGAACGGCGCGCGGGCACCGGGGAATTACAGGAGACCGTGGAGAAGCGCCGTATTCGCAGGCCAGCAATCGGAGGAGGGCCGACACTGGTGAAGATGTCAATGCGTGTCATGGCCGGCGGGATCTTCGTCGCCGCCGGGGCGAGTCTGGGATTCGCCGGCGAGATCCCGCAGGAGCCCGGTGGCCGCGCGCCGGTGGTGGTTGTGCCCGTCACCGGCGTGATCGAGCTCGGTCTGGCGCCGTCCATCGAGCGGGCCATCCGCGAAGCGGAGGAGGAAGGCGCCGCGGCGCTGGTGCTGGACATCGACACTCCCGGAGGTCGCGTGGACGCCGCCGAACGCATCGGCGACGCCATCGCGGACGCCGGCATTCCGGTGTACGCGTACGTCAACCGCCGGGCCCTGTCCGCCGGCGCGCTGATCTCCCTCGCCACCGACGGGATCCTCATGCGTCCCGGATCGGTGATCGGCGCCGCGACCCCGGTGGACGGCTCAGGGGAGAGGGCCAGCGAGAAGATCGTCTCGGCGATGCGGAGCGAGATGCGCGCGCTGGCCGAGGCCGCGGAACTCGATCCGGCGGTCGCCGAAGCCATGGTCGACGAAGCCATCGCCATTCCCGGCGTGGTGGAGGAGGGGCAGCTGCTCACGCTGACGACCGAGGAGGCCGTCGCCATCGGCTACGCGCGCGCGGTCGACGACCTCGACGCGGTGCTCGAGGTCGCGGGCGCACCCCAGGCCCCCATCCGCACGCACGAGATCAACTGGTCCGAGCGCCTGGTGCGCTTCCTCTCGCACCCGACCGTCGCCCCGTTCCTGCTCTCCCTGGGGTTCCTGGGGATCATCATCGAAATCCGCACCCCCGGGCTCGGCGCCCCGGGGCTGGTCGGCGTCCTCTGCCTGTCGGCGTACTTCGGCTCGCACGTCATCGTCGGGCTGGCCGCCTGGACCGACCTTCTCCTCGTGGGAGGCGGCGTCGGCCTGCTCGCGGTGGAGGCCCTCCTGATTCCCGGGTTCGGCATCCTCGGCGTGCTCGGCATCGCCGCCATCGTGGGCGGCGTGTTCATGAGCATGCTCAGCGGTTTGCCCACGTCTGCCGACTTCTCGCAGGCCAGCACCGTGGTCTCGCTCAGCCTGGTCATCATCCTGGTGACTTCCTGGGCCCTGCTGCGACGGCTCCCGCGCAGCCGCCACATCGCGCGCTCCGGCCTCCTGCTCCAGGATGCCACCGACCGCGAGCACGGCTTCGAGTCCGCAGAGCGGCGGGAGGATCTGGTGGGGTCCGAGGGCGTGGCCCTCACCGATCTGCGTCCCGCCGGCACCGGGCAGTTCGGCGACGAGCGGGTGGATGTCGTCGCTGACTCGGAGTTCATCTCCGAGGGAGAGGCCATACGGGTGCTGAGCGCCGAAGGCTATCGGTGCGTGGTCAGACCCGTGAAGAAGAGGTCGTAGTCCGCCGAGCAGCGCGAATCCTGAAACTCCAGTCTCCCCTGTCCCCACACGGATGACATCCAATGGAAGCCATCGCCACTCTGTTCTTCCCCGTACTCATCGTCGTTCTCATCCTCATGGTGCTGTGGGCGGTACCCGTGCGCCTGTGGATCGAAGCCATCTCGGCCGGCGTGCGGCTGGGCATCACCTATCTCATCGGCATGCGCCTGCGCAAAGTGCCCCCGCCCGCCGTGGTGCGGCCCCTCATCTGGGCCACCAAGGCCGGGCTGTTCATCCGCATCGCGGACCTCGAGGCCCACTAACTCGCCGGCGGACGGGTGGACCGCGTGGTGACGGACCTCATCAGCGCCGACAAGGCGAACATCGAGCTCTCCTTCAACCAGGCCGCCGCGATCGATCTGGCGGGCCGTGACGTCTTCGAGGCGGTCCAGGTCTCGGTGAACCCCAAGGTCATCACCACGCCCCGGGTGGCGGCGATGGCGCGCGACGGCATCCAGCTGATCGCGGTCGCGCGCGTGACCGTGCGCGCCAACATCAACCGTCTGGTCGGGGGTGCGGGCGAGGAGACCATCGTCGCGCGCGTCGGGGAAGGCATCGTCTCCAGCATCGGTTCGTCCGACACGCACCAGGCGGTGCTCGAGAACCCGGACAGCATCTCCAAGGCGGTGCTGGCCAAGGGGCTCGACTCGGGGACCGCCTTCGAAATCCTCTCCATCGACATCGCGGACGTCGACGTGGGCAAGAACATCGGCGCCGAGCTGCAGACCGACCAGGCCGAGGCCGACAAGCGGGTCGCCCAGGCGCGGGCGGAGGAGCGGCGCGCCATGGCGGTCGCTTCCGAGCAGGAGAACGTCGCCAAGGTGCAGGAGATGCGCGCCAACCTGGTGGAGGCCGAGGCCCAGGTGCCGCTGGCCATGGCGGATGCCTTCCGGGACGGCAACCTTGGCGTGATGGATTACATCCGGTACCGTAACGTGCAGGCGGACACCGCGATGCGGAACTCCATCGCAGGCGAGGACGAGTCCGCTTCAGGCGAGCCCCTGGCGTAGCGCGGCGGGCGGCGGATGAGCACCGGCCTTCTTCTCTTCCTGATCTTCATGGCGCTGTCCATCATTGACAGCGTCGCGCGGGCGCGCCGCAGCCAGCAGCAGAAACAGGTGCTTCCCCCGGAGGACGAGGGTGACGAGGAGTGGCGTGCGGAGCCGTCGTCGGCTCAGGCGGGGGAGGGCGAGACACGGAAGAAGGAGCCGGCCGAAGCCCTGGGCGAGCTTGTGGGCCTGGAGAAGCTCATGGGCCCGGGGTACCTCGAGAAGCTGATGGGACCCGGTATTACGGGTGTAATACAGGATGAGGAGGACATCCCGGAAGAACCTGCGGAGGCGCCGCCGGCGAGGTCGGATGAGCGGCGGCGGCCCTCGCTGGACCGCGACGAGCGCAGGACGATTGCGCGCGAGCGGCGGACCTCGGACCAGGAGCGCCGGAGGGGCGAGGCCGAAAGGCGGGCGCGGGTTGACCGGGCCACTGAAGCCGCCGAGGAATGGCAGCCGCGTGTTGAAAGGGCACCCCCCGAGCGCGACCGCCGACTGGCCGGACGGGACCAGAACAGAGATCACCCTGCTCGTGCGCCCCGTGAGGCGGTACCGCTGCGGGACTCCGCCGCCGGGGAACGGCGTCGCCTCGAGCCGGCGGCCGCCGCCCCGGGCACCGGACGCGGCGGACGTCCGCGCACCCGCATCTACAGGGAACTATTCGGGAGCGGCGACCGCGATTCGCTGCGGCGGGCCTTCGTGCTCAAGGAGATTCTGGACGCTCCGTCCTCGGAGCGTCCGCCGGACCGGCGCGAGACGGGCTAGTCCGGCTTAGCTAAGCCTGGCTACCATCTCCCCGCGCGCCATGCGCCGCAGCACCGTGTGCAGGATCCCCGCGTTCCGGTAGTACTCCACGTCCACCGCGGAGTCCAGCCGCGCGATCGCCTCGAAAGCCACGGTCGAGCCGTCCTCACGTTCGGCCGTAACCGCGAGCAGCTCGTGCACGTCGACACCGTCTGCGATGCCGGAGATGCGGAACGTCTCGCGGCCCGTGAGTCCGAGTGCCTTGACGCCCTCCCCGTCCTTGAACTGCAGCGGAAGCACGCCCATGCCCACCAGGTTCGAGCGGTGTATGCGCTCGTAGCTCTCGGCGATCACCGCGCGCACGCCGAGCAGGCTGGTCCCCTTGGCGGCCCAGTCGCGTGAACTGCCGGTTCCGTACTCCTTGCCGGCCAGCACCACCAGCGGCGTCCCCTCGTCCCGATACCGCATCGCGGCGTCGTAGATCGACATCACCTCGCCCGTGGGATGATGCACCGTGTATCCGCCCTCGGTGTCGTCCAGCAGCAGGTTGCGGATGCGCACGTTGGCGAAGGTGCCGCGCATCATCACTTCGTGGTTGCCGCGCCGGGCACCGAAGGTGTTGAACTCCCACGGCTTGACCCCGACGTCCTGCAGGAACCGGCCCGCGGAGCCGTCGCGCGGGATGGCTCCCGCCGGCGAGATGTGGTCGGTGGTGGTGGTGTCGCCGAGCACCGCCAGCACCAGGGCTCCCTCGACGTCCGCGAAGGGCTCCGCCTCCGTGCTCATCCCCTGGAAGAAGGGGGGCAGGCGGATGTAGGTCGAAGCCGGATTCCAGTCATAGAGTCCGCCCGAGTCCGCCTGCGCCAGCGACTTCCACAGGTCGTCGCCCTCGAAGACTTCGGCGTAGCGGCTCTCGTACATCTCCGGCCGGAGCGCGCTCTGAACGGTGTCGCGGATTTCCTCCGGTGCCGGCCAGACGTCGGCAAGGAAGACGGG
>VYDD01000255.1:33822-34167 GCA_009843625.1 Gammaproteobacteria bacterium
CGTCGGTCCCGGTGCCCAGGGGCTCCTCGGCGAAGTCGATGTCGATGCGGCCCGCGAGCGCGAACGCGACCACGAGGATCGGGGACGCAAGGTAGTTGCCCCGGATCTGCTGGTGGATGCGCGCCTCGTAGTTGCGGTTGCCGCTCAGGGCCGAGGTCACGACCAGCCCCTGGTTCTCGACCGCCGAGATGATGGGCTCCGGGAGCGGCCCGCTGTTGCCGATGCAGGTCGTGCAGCCGTACCCGACCACGTTGAAGCCCAGCGTGTCCAGGTGGCGGGTGAGGTCGGCGGCGTCCAGATAGTCGCTCACCACCTTCGACCCGGGCGCCAGGCTGGGCTTGGCCC
>VYDD01000091.1 GCA_009843625.1 Gammaproteobacteria bacterium
AACAAGTACTCGATCGAGGCGGTAAACGTCGGCGGTGTCGACATCGCGGCCGATTCGGAAGGCGCCGGACGCCTGAACAAGTACAACCCCATCGCCCCGCCCATCCCGAGCCTGAAAGGGAGACTGTTCGGAAGCTACGGCTGGTCCGACTACAGCGTCGTCGGGTACGTGAACTACATCTCGTCCTACAAGGACCACGACGAAGAGGGCAGCGAGGCCGAGAACATCGACAGCTTCCTGACGCTGGACGCAACCGCGCTCTGGCGTCCCTCGAGAGGCTTCGGAGTCTCCCTCTCGCTGCTGAATCTGTTCGATGCCCCTCCGCCCTACGTGAAGTGGGAGCAGTCCTTCGACGGCTTCACCCACAGCGCCAAGGGCCGGCGCATCAAGCTGTCGGCGACGTATCGGGTGTTCTGAGGGGACATCAGCCGCCGCCGTCCGAAATTGTCACCCGCAGCAGCTGCTCCAGCCGGGTCACGTGCTCTTCCAGCGCCGTGTGGAGCTGGTCGTAGCGGACGATCGCGTCCTGGCCCGGCTCCTGGTCGGCGCGCGTCAGGTTGCTGTACAGGTACTGCAACTGATCGACGAGCATCGGCCGCGAGTAGCGGATCGGCGCCGTGACCAGCTCGCGCTCGATCGCCTCGATCTCGTCGGCGAGGCTGCCGCCTCCACGCTCCCGCGCCTCGTTGATGCGGTGCACCGCCAGCCGGCCCTCGCTCAGCGCGTCACGCGCCTGCAGGGCCAGCTCAATCTGCCGCTCCACCATCTGCACGCCGATTCCCTCGGCCGCGACGCGCGGATCCAGCATCACCTCGAAGCTGCGGCTCGCGCTCCAGTCCCCGGCCGCAAGGCGCGCCGTGTACATCCCCGGCGGCACCATCGGGCCACCCCGCCCCGACCGCGCCGGATTGGCATCCCACGGCCCCGGATGTGTCAGGTCCCACGTAAACCGGTGGGTTCCCGCGTCCGACGGCAGCCGCGGCGTGCCGAAGCGTTCCAGCCGCCACTCCCGCATCCCGGGCTCGGCGGGAACCGTGTATTCGCCGGGGCTCTCGCTCGAGAAGGAGCGCACGACCTCCCCGCTCGAATCCACGATATCGAGCGTCACCGGGCCCTGCGCGGGCGAGGCCAGCATGTAGTCGATGTTGGCGCCCGCCTGCGGGAACTCGGGCTCGTGGGGGAGCCCCCCGCCGAAGCCGGCGCGGTAGCGCAACCGGTAGGCGTCCCGGATCCCGAACAGATGTGCGTCAGCGCTGGCAACCCGTTCGCCGAGCTCGTGCAGCGGCGTGAGGTTGTCCATGATCCAGAAGCCGCGACCCATTGTCGACAGCACCAGGTCGCCCTGCACCACCTTGATGTCCGTGATGGGGGTTCCCGGAAGGTTCAGTTGGAAGGGCTGCCAGGAGCCGCCGTCGTCGAACGAGATGAACATCCCGAACTCGGTGCCCAGGTAGAGCAGCCCCTCGCGGTCGGGATCCTCGCGCACGACGCGCACGGGATGGTGGTTCGGCACGCCGTTGTCGCCGGTCGTGATCCGCGTCCAGGTCGCGCCGTAGTCGTCGGTGCGGTAGGTGTGCGGGGTGAAGTCGCCCAGCATGTAGCGGAGGATCGCCACGTAGGCCTTGGCGGGGTCGTGATGCGATACCTCGATGGTCTGGACGCGCCCGTAGGGGCCGATGCCGGGGGGCGTCACGTCGTCCCAGCTGCGGCCGTTGTCGCGGGTGACGTGCACGGGGCCGTCGTTGGCCCCCGCCCAGATCACACCCGGCTCCAGCACCGATTCCTGGATGTCGTAGAGGACGGAGAAGTGCTCCTCGCCGGTGACGTCGAGGGTGATCGGCGCACCCGAGACGACCTGCGTTTCGGGGGTGAAGGCGGTGAGGTCCGGAGAGATGGTCTCCCATAGCTGGCCGCCGTTGGTGGAGACGTGAACGAACTGCGAGCCGTGGTAGACCTTGTTGGGGTCGTGAGGCGAGACGTGGATGGGGACGACGCGCTGGAAGCGGTACTCGAGGTCGCGCGGGTTGTGCCCGTAGAGGTTTCCGAAACCGACGTAGTACTGCGCCTCCTGTCCCGTGCGCCTGTTGTAGAGCCCGAAGCGGCCCTTGCAGTTGGCGTAGACGATGTCCGGATCACCGGGCTTGGGCACCACCGGACCGGTCTCGCAACCCCCGTGGGCCTCCCAGGTCGACTGTGAGCCGCCGGGCTCCGAGCGCTCGGGCAGGCCGGGCACCGAGATGGTCGAGTTGTCCTGCTGGCCGGCGTAGAGGCGGTAGGGGAAGTCGTCGGACACGTCCACCTGGTAGAGTTCGGCGGTGGGCTGGTTGAGCTGTGTGGACCAGGTCCTGCCGCCGTCGAGCGAGACGTTGGCGCCACCATCGTTCGACTGGATCAGGATGTCCGGGTTCTCCGGGTTGATCCACATGTCGTGGTTGTCGCCGTGGGGGGTCCGCTCGGACTGCCAGCTCACGCCCCCGTCGACGGATTTCCAGTGGCCCTCGGCCATGCCCCAGAGGATGTCGGGGTCGGTGGGATGCCCCTCGAGGTTGTTGTAGTAGAACGGCCGGTTGCGTATCGGCTGGAAGTCGGTGACCTGCCGCCAGGTGGCGCCGCGGTCGTCGGAGCGGTAGACGCCGCCGGCGTCGGCGGGCGCCTCGATGAGCACGTACACGCGGTCGGGATCGGCCGCGCTGACCGCCAGGTCGGACTTGCCGCGCAGGCCGGTGGGGAGCCCGTCGGTCGCGCGGTCCCAGCTGTCGCCGCCGTCGCGCGAAATGAAGACGCCGCCCTGCATGCCGCCCGAGATGATCGTCCAGGGCTTGCGCTCGGTCTGCCACATGCTCGCGTAGATGGTGTTCGGGTCGTCGGGCGCAAACTCCAGGTCCACCGCGCCGGTGCTGTCCGAGACGAAGAGCACGTTCTCCCAGCTGGCGCCGCCGTCGCTGCTGCGGTAGACGCCCCGTTCGTCATTCGGCGCGAAGGGGTTGCCGATGGCCGCGACGTACACGAGGTCGGGGTCGTCGGGGTGGATGAGGATCGCCCCGGAATTGCCGGTGGCCTCCAGGCCGATGTGCTCCCACGTGGCCCCGGCGTCGGTGGACTTGTAGACCCCGTCGCCGATGATGACGTTGCTGCGGAGGCCGTCCGAGCCGGTCGACACGTAGACGATGTTCGGGTCCGAGTCGGCGACGCGGATCGCGCCGATCGAGCCGGTGCCGAAGTACCCGTCCGAGATGTTGTGCCAACTGTGGCCGTAGTCGGTGGTCTTCCACACGCCGCCGCCCGTGGCGCCCATGTAGAAGGTGGAGGCCTGGTCGACGTGGCCGGCGACGGCGGTGACGCGGCCGCCGCGGGAGGGGCCGACGTAGCGGTAGCGCAGGCTTCCGAAGAGGTCGTCGCTGAAGGCCGTGGCGCCGTTCGGTGCGGTGGCGCCGCCGTCCTGGGCGGCGAGGGGAGCGGGTGGGAGAAGGACCGCGCCGGTGGCTGCGGCGGCGATCAGGGTCGTGATGGTCAGGAGCCTTCTCATCAGGGTCTCTCTCGGTTTGGGGCGAGGGTCGCGATTTGCCGGTTGTTGAAACGGCCGGGCGTGCGGCCCGGACATGCATCAGAATGCGAAACTAACGCATGTCGGGCGAGCCCTGCCGGTTCGCCGCGTGCTAGCGCGCGGCGCGCAGCTTGAAGACGTAGAGGGCGTTTCCGGATGTGGGATGGCGTATCTCCGGGGCCAGCAGGCGTGGGACGATGCGGGGGCTGCCGCCGCCGAGGCCGGTGCTGACGGCCAGATACTGCTCGCCCCTGATGGAGAACGTCACGGGGAAGCCCTGGACCGATGTCCCCAGCCGGGTCTCCCACAGCACGTCGCCGGTCGCGACGTCGTAGGCGCGGAAGTAGCGGTCCACGTCGCCTGCGAACGCGAGACCACCACCGGTGGTGAGGGCCGCGGTGAGGAAGGAGGCGCGCTGTTCGACGCTCCACACCTCTTCGAGGGTGCGCACGTCGTAGGCCGCCAGCTTGCCCAGCCGGCCGTCGGTGCCGGGCATCTCGGCCCAGTCGCGGTCGGCGCCGGTGCCGCCCGAACCCACCTCCATGACGATCTCGCGGCCGGAGATCTCGAGACAGCTCTGCGAGAGCGGGGTGACGAGCAGGCTCGTCTCCGGGCTGTATGCCATCGCGTGCCAGTTGTGGCCGCCCGCCGTGCTGGGGCAGACCGAGATCCACTCGCCCACTTCGGCCTTCATGATGTCGGCGCGGTAGGTGACCTCCCCGGTCTCGGGGTCGATGTGGTCGAAGACGTTCTGGTACACGGTCTCGCGGTGCGCGAGGAACTCGCCCGTCTCGCGGTCCAGCTTCCAGAGGATGCCGTGCTTGCCGATGGCGAAGAGGAGCCTGCGGCCGTCGACGTCCACGAGCATCTGCTCGAAGGACTCGTCCAGGTCGAGCGCCTCGGCGGGTACGTGCTGGCGATACCAGGCCAGTGAGCCGTCGGCCGCGTTCATGGCCAGCGTGGAACTGGTGTAGAGCGCCGGGTCGAGGGTGGTGAGGCCGCGGCTGGCGGGCACCCAGGGCTTGGCCTGCGCCGTGCCCCAGTAGATGAGCCCGAGCGCCGGGTCGTAGCTGCCGGTGGTCCACGCGTCCCCGCCGCCCCGCAGGTGGAGGGGCAGGTCGCCCCAGGTGTCGCCGCCGGGCTCGCCGGGGCGCGCGATGGTGTAGGTGCGCCACACCTCCTCCCCGGTGTCGGCGTCGTGCGCGGTGATGAAGCAGCTGTCCTCGTAGAAGCGCCCGCACCCGTTGATGCCGTTGACCACCAGCCCCTCCACCACGAGGGGGCCGGCGACGTTGGTGTAGCCCTTGCGCGGGTCGGCGACCTGGGTGTCCCACACGGTCTTGCCGGTGCGCGCGTCGAGGGCAACCACGCTGGCGTCCTTCGTGGACAGGAAGACCTTGTCCTGATAGAGCGCCAGGTTGCGCATCTGGTTGAATCCGCCCGGGCGGATGTGGTCGGGGAACTGGCGCCGGTACTCCCAGAGGAGGTCGCCTGTGGCGGCGTCGAGCGCCTGGATGATGTTGCCCGGATTGGCGAGGAACATGATCCCGTCGAGCACCAGCGGGGTCGGCTGGCTGGTCCCGTCGGCCATGGCCCACACCCAGGCCAGTTCCAGGTCGGCGACGTTTTCGCGCCGGATCTGGTCGAGCGGGCTGTAGCCC